>NZ_CAAAFS010000115.1:0-19353 GCF_900634755.1 Protofrankia symbiont of Coriaria myrtifolia | reverse complement strand
CCCCAGCCCCCTGCCCCGAGAGACCCTCGAAGCGCACTCCTCCGCGTGACACACTGAGGAATGGTGCATTCTTCATGGTGCCACACGGAGGAATGTAGACTGGCCGCATGGGCACAAAAATCGGCCAGGTTGCCCAAGAGCTGGCCCGCACGAATCCGTGGTGGCGCAGCGCCGACTGGGCCGCGACGGATCCGGACCTGCGCGCGGTACGCGACACCGGCCTGGGATACCGGTCGCCATGCCTGGACGGGCTGGTCAACGGAGGTCTCTACCTGCTGCGGGGACCTCGTCGAGTAGGCAAGACAGTGGCCGTGAAACAGACCATCGTCGATCTGGTCGGCCACGGGACACCACCACAGGCGATCGTGCGGATCGCGGCGGACGCGTGGTCCGCGGAGGATCTGCGGACGGTCGTCCAGAACACCGCACTGCCACCGGTACCGCCCGGCACGGCGCGGTGGTGGCTGTTCGACGAGATCACCGGGACGGCCGGCGACTGGGCGGCACAGATCAAATGGCTGCGGGACAACGACCCCGAGTTCGCGCTGGCCACCGTGGTGCTGACCGGATCGAGCGCGGCCGGGCTGACCGCCGCCTCGGGCGTGCTCGCCGGCCGACGCGGCCGGATCGACCACGGCGACCGCGCCCTGCTCCCGTTGGGATTCCGCACCTTCGCGCGGCTGCTGCGACCACACCTACCGGACGTCCCCGCTGTCGATCTCGCGCGCCTGCGCGGCGACACGGCCCGTACGGCGTACGCCGAACTGCTGCCCTGGCTGGACGATCTCGTGATCGCCTGGGAGACCTATCTGATGTACGGCGGGTTCCCGATCGCCGTGGCGGCGGCCCGCGCCGGTACACCGGTACCCGCCTGGTTCGTCGACGACGTCTTCAACGTCGTGTTCCGGGACGCGTTCGCCGCGTCCCAGCTCAGCCAGACCAGCACCGCCGCCCTGATGGAACGGCTCATGCAGTCGATGGCGGCCCCCGCCAACATGAGCCGGATCGGCGCCGACCTGGATCTCAAACACGACGTGGTGGCCCGTCACGTCCGTTATCTCGGCGACGCCTACCTGCTCTGGCACTGCCCGCAGAAGGCGGAACGCGCCTGGACGGCACGGGAACGCGCCCAGGACAAGCTGTACGCGATCGACCCGCTGGTCGCCCGCCTGGCCCATCTGCGCAACCCCGCCCGATCCGATATCGACATCCCGGTGCTCGCCGAGATGCAGACCGGCCTGGCCCTGCAACGCTGTGCCTACGCTCACGGGACGGGATGGGCCGAAGACCTGTTCCTGTTCCATCTGCGCACCTCGTCCCGCAGAGAGATTGACTTCGTCGCCGAACAGCTTGCCGGTACCGCTGTGGAGAGCAAGTACGTCGAGGGCGGCTCCTGGCGAGGCGCGGCCGCCACCATCAGCGCGTCCGGATACGGCGGGCTGATGGTCACCCGCAACGTCCTGGACACCCGGGAGGAGAACGGACCCTGGGCGATACCCGCGGGAATCCTCTGCTACCTGATCGACACCTGAGCCCCGACCTCAACCCCAGCAGAATTGATCGTTTACAGGCCCCGAGGGCTACCGTTCACAGGGCTCGAACGCTACCGTTTCGCGGAACCCGTCACGATGACAGGCACCCCCGGCTCGCGCCGCCGGCCGGGCCTTCGGGTCGGCCCGGCCGGGTGTGGCGAGCGGTGTTGCCGCTGGCTGTCGCCGGTTCTGGATGTGCCGGCTCCGGATGTGTCAGTTCTGGTTGGGGGTGCGGGGCGCGGGCGCCGTGGCGGTGGCCGCCGCGGAGCTGGCGAGCAGGTCTCGGATCTCCGTCAGCAGCCGGATGTCGTCGCTGACCGGCGTGGGCTCCGGTTCCGCGGCCAGCCCGTTCCGCTTGCGGAACGCGTTCGCCTTGGCAAGCGGGAGGACGATGAGAAAATAGATCACGGCCGTGACGATCACGAATGAGACCACGTCGTTGACGAACGAGCCGTAGTTGAACCGGCTGCCGTTGACGGTGAAGGTCAGTGCGGAGAAGTCCGGCTGCCCGCCGATGGCCGCGATCAGCGGGGTGATCAGGTTTTTCACCAGCGAGGTGACCACCGCGGTGAAGGCGGTACCGATGACGACCGCGACCGCGAGGTCGACGATGTTGCCGCGGGTCAGGAACTCCTTGAAGCCCTTCAGCCCGGGGGTGATCAGTCGGGTCGGCGCACGGCCCTTGTCGACAGCTTCTCGCAACGCGCTCACGCAGGTCCCCCAGGAGGCCGGTCGAGTTGTGTGGGGCGTCCAGGTTGGCCCGGAGGTGCCCAGTACCACGGAGGTTACAACCCTGCCCTACAGGGAAAAACGGCCTGCCTCTGATGTGCCGTGGGCCCTTGTACGGAGTGGGCCGATACGGAGCCTGTCATCCGATGGGGATGTCCTCGCCGAGGTATGCCTGGCGGACGCGGTCGTCGGCGAGCAGGTCGGTGCCGCTGCCGGTGAGGGCGACCTGGCCGTTTTCCAGTACGTAGCCACGGTGCGCGATCCGCAGGGCCTGCACCGCGTTCTGTTCCACCAGCAGCACGGCCACACCGGCCCTGTTGATCTCGACGATCACGTCGAAGATGGTCTGGATGATCCGGGGGGCGAGCCCCATCGAGGGTTCGTCGAGCAGCATCAGCCGAGGTCGGCTCATCAGCGCCCGGCCGATGGCCAGCATCTGCTGCTCCCCGCCGGAGAGGGTGCCGCCCAGCTGGGACGCCCGCTCGGCCAGCCGCGGGAACAGGGTGAAGACCCGTTCGGCGTCCTCCCGCGCATGCCGCCGGTCGTGGTAGGCGCCCATCAGCAGGTTCTCCTGGACGGTCATGCCGGCGAACACCCGCCGTCCCTCGGGGACGTGGCCGACCCCCAGCCCGACGAGGGTGTGCGCCGGTATGGACGACAGCGGCCGGCCGTCCAGGTAGATCTCCCCGCGGCGGGGGCGGAGCAGCCCGGAGATCGATCGCAGGGTGGTCGTCTTGCCGGCGCCGTTCGCCCCGAGCAGCGTCACGATCTCGCCTTCGGCGACCTTCAGCCGGACGCCGCGCAACGCCGGTACGGCGCCGTAGCTGACCTCGATGTCGGCGACCTCCAACAGCATCAGTCCGCCTCCCCGCCGGCATCCACGCCGGTCTCCACACCGAGGTATGCCTCGATCACCACCGGGTCACGCTGGACCTCGGCCGGGCTGCCCTCGGCGATGACACGGCCGAAGTTCAGCACCACGACGGTGGCTGCGACGGACATCACCAGCCGCATGTCGTGCTCGATCAGCAGGACCGAGACCCCGTCCCCGGCGATCCGCCGGATCAGCGCCTCGAGAGCGCGTTTCTCGGCGGGGTTCGTCCCGGCGGCGGGCTCGTCCAGGAGAAGAAGCCGCGGGTCGGTGCCCAGCGCCCGGGCGATCTCCAGCCGGCGCTGTTCGCCGTGGGACAGTGACGAGGCCAAGTCGTGCGCGCGCCGGGACAGGCCGACCAGGTCGAGGAGCTCGAATGCCCGGTTGACCCCGGCCCGTTCCTGCCGCCGCGCGCCGGGCAGCCCGAGGATCGCGCTGAGCGATCCGTACCGCTGCCGGGCCTCGGTGCCGATCTGCACGTTCTCCAGCGCGGACAGGGCGGGGAAGAGCCTGATGTTCTGGAAGGTCCGGGCGATCCCGAGGTGGGTGATGGCGTGTGGGCTGCGTCCGACGATCCGCGCCGGCCGGCGGGACGTCCGCCAGAACGTCACCGAGCCCTGCTGCGGCCGGTACGCGCCGGTGAAACAGTTGAACAGGGAGGTCTTCCCGGCTCCGTTCGGCCCGATCACGGCCAGGATCTCGCCCCGGCGCTGCCGCAGCGAGACCCCGTCGAGGCTGGTGACCCCGCCGAAGCGCAGCGTCAGATCACGGGCCTCGAGCACCAGATCGGACGGTGGCTCGCCCGGTGTGCCGGCGTCGGCCGGCCCGGTCGCGGCGACGGTGGTCATCCGGCGGCCCCTCCAGGGCGCACGACTCCGTGACGCACGATCCCGCGGGGGCGCACAGCGTTCTCGCGAAGAGACCCCACACGAGGGGACAGGGCGCGGCCGGCACAGCGGCCGACACACACGAGGTTCCCCGGGGGCGCGGGGTTGTCGACGTGCGCGGTCATGTGATGGTCCTTCCGATCGGGGCCGCGCCAAGCTGGTCCGAGGCGCCGGCGGCGCTGCCGGCGAGCTCGATCTCCCGACGCCTGCGGCGGGACGGCACCAGGCCCTGCGGGCGGAAAATCATCATTACGATGATGACCGCGCCGAAGTAGATGTACCGGTCCGTCGGCGGAACCTTGTCACGCAGGTAGAAGGCCAACCCCTGCAGAACGACGGCTCCCATCACCGCGCCCAGCCGCGAGCCCATCCCACCGAAGATGACCACTGCCACCACGAGGAACGACAGCTGCAGGCTGAAGCTCTGCGGGTTGAAGAACTGCTTGGTGGCGAGCAGGACGCCGGCGAACCCGGAGACCGACGCCCCGATGGCGAAGGCGAGCAGTTTCATCCGCAGGGTCGGCACGCCGGTGGCCTCCGCGGCGATCTCGTCCTCCCGGATCGCCGCCCAGGCCCGGCCGATCCGGGACCGTTCCAGCCGCCCGAAAGCGATCATGACGATGGCCACGATCCCGAGCAGCAGGTAGTAGTACGGGAGCGGGTCGATCCCCCACTGGTAGTGGATCCCTGGCAGGTCGACCGACAGGTGCGGCACCCCGAACACCCCGCGCGAGCCGTTCGTGATCTCGTCCGAGTTGTTCGCGAGCAACTGGATGATCTCCCCGAAGCCCAGCGTCACGATCGCCAGGTAGTCACCGCGCAGCCGCAGCGTCGGCGCACCGAGGATCACGCCGGCGAGCGCGGCGAGCAGAAGCGCGATGGGGAAGACGAAGAACGGGTTGAGGATGAACGGCGCGTGCCACGGCATGGCCGACGACGAGCTGAAATAGGCGGTCACGTAGGCGCCGATCGCGAAGAACGCGATGTAGCCGAGGTCGAGCAGGCCCGCGTAGCCGACCACGACGTTCAGCCCGAGCGCGAGCAGCGCGTAGATACCGATGTCGTTGACCATCGACTGTTGCGCCGCCGTCGAGACGAGCAGCGGTGCCGCGATCGCGGCGGCGAGCAGGACCGCGTTCAGGCCGATAGCGGCATGCGGCGACCCGAGCGTGGCCGCGACGGGCCGGCGGGCTCGCGCCGCCGCTGTCACCTCGGCGAGCAGCGGGCGTAGCCACGCCGCGGCGATCAGCAGCACCCACAGCCCCACCGCCAGGCCGATGAAGATCCCGACACGCGGGTCGATCACCGAGCGCCGCAGCGCGCGGAACGGGTGGACGGAGTCGCCGCTGGGCCCGGTCACCACCGCGGCGAGGGCACCGAGGGCGAGGCACACGCCGAGCTGCCGCAGCCGCGCCGGGGTGAGCACGCCGGCGGCGGCTCCCCGAAAGGCCCGCGCCGGCGCGGCGGGAACGGGCTCGGAGGAACCCGGGCCCGCCGGGTTGGGTATCAGGCCTGGACGGGACACCGGTCGGGAGGCGGCTTCCGGCTGCCGCCGCGGTGCCGGCCGCGACGACGGCCCGGGCTGTGTCGGCGGTTCCAGCGGCTCCGACCGCTCCGGCGGGCGCGATGACGTCGGCGGTACTGGCTGGGCCGGCGGTTCCGGTGCGTTCGAACGCGCCGGCGGACACGGCGCGGCCGACGGCTCCGGCTGTATCGGCGGATGCGCCGACTCCGACGGCTCCGGTTGCGCCGATGGCTGCGACGGCGAAGAAGGAGCGGACGAGGAGGAAGAAGGGGTGGACGAGGCCGACGCGGAGGGTTCGGGCGATGCCGGGGACGGCGGGCGGGCGGTCACGCGGCCCTGCCCAATCGCACGCCGAGCAGACCCGACGGACGCACCATGAGGATCCCGACCAGCACCAGAAAGGCAATCACGTCCTTGTAGGACGCCTGGAAGACGTACCCGCCGTAACTTTCCACCAGCCCGAGCAGGATGCCGCCGAGCATGGCGCCGCGGACGTTCCCGATGCCGCCGAGCACCGCGGCGGTGAACGCCTTCACCCCGGGCACAAAACCCATGTTGTACGAGGCGTTGAAGGTCATGGCATAGAGGAATCCGCCGGCACCGGCGAGCAGGCCGCCGATGACGAAAGTCAGGATGATCACTCTTTCGACGTTCACTCCCATCAGGACGGCCGTGTCCGCGTCCTGCGCGACCGCTCTGATGCCCTGCCCGAGCCGGCTTTTCGCCACCAGCCGGTCCAGCAGGACGAGCATCACCACCGCGGCGCCGAAGACGACGACGGTCAGGGTGGACACCTGGGCGCCGAAGAGGTGGAAGAGCGTGCCGTTGGTGAACAGGTCGGGGACCGGCACGTTCTGCCGGCCGAATTCCTTGCCGGCGAGGTTCACCGCGAACAGCGACGCGCCGATCGCGCTGATGAGGTACGCGAGCCTGGGCGCGGACCGCCGACGCAACGGCCGGTAGGCGACCCGTTCGAGAG
Organism: Protofrankia symbiont of Coriaria myrtifolia; assembly: GCF_900634755.1. Taxonomy (NCBI): domain Bacteria; kingdom Bacillati; phylum Actinomycetota; class Actinomycetes; order Frankiales; family Frankiaceae; genus Protofrankia; species Protofrankia symbiont of Coriaria myrtifolia. The sequence goes on along the minus strand of NZ_CAAAFS010000115.1, from coordinate 12,830 downwards.
TGAACGCCGCCGCGGCACCGCCGGCGGCACCCACCGCGAGCCCGGCGGCGACCAGGCCCACCGAGGCCAGCCCGGACGGCGTGGCGCCGCCCGGCAGCAGGCCCCTGGCTGCGAACAGCCCGCCGAAGGCCCCCAGCATGAACACCTCGCTGTGGGCAAAATTGATCAACTGGAGCACGCCGTAGACAAGCGTGTAACCCAGGGCGATGACCGCGTACAGCGAGCCGACCATGAGACCGTCGACGGTCAACTGCCAGAACTGGTCGGCAAAACCCATGCGTCTCCTCGTCGTGGTCGTGTCCTCGCCATGGCGTGAGGACCGTCCGGACAGCCCGTCAGGACTTGATCAGTTCCGCGGTGTTGCCGAGAACCGTGATCTGTCCGTTCCTGACCTGGTAGATGAAGTCGTTCGCGCCTTCGACCTCACCGTTCGGCTGGAACTTGACGAGCTTCGTGACACCCTGGTAGTTGACCTTCCCGAAGGCCTCCGCCACCGACTCCCGGCTCAGATTGTCCCCGAGACCCTTGAGGACCTGGATGAGGGCATTGGTCGCGTCGTACGCCTCACCGGAGTACGTACCGGGCCTGGCACCACCATTGATCTTCTTGTACGACTCGACGAAGGCCGCCGCGTCCGGGTCGCTGTTCGCGTCACTGCACGGGCAGGTCAGGTAGGTGCCCTCGGCCGCCGCGGCACCGGCCTGCTCAACGTACTTGCCGTCCAGCGAACCGTCACCACTCACCGTGATGCCTCTGAAGCCCTTGTCGTGCAGTGCCCTGGACAGCAGCGCGAGATCAGGGTAATAGCCCGAATAGAACAGGACGTCCGGATTCTCCGCGATAATCTTCGTCGCCTCGGAGGTGTAGTTCTTTGTCGGGTTGATGCCGTCGTGGACCACGGTCACCCCCCTGGCCTTCAGTTCCTTTTCCAGCGCGGCGGACAGGCCGGTGCCGTAGTCGCTCTTGTCGTCGAGGGAGAACACCTTCTTCGCCTTCAGCACGGTGGCGATGTAGGCGGCGTCCTGCGTGCCCTGGACGGTGTCCGGGGCGATGACCCGGTAGAAGGTCCTGAAGCCCAGCGCGGTCAGCGTCGGATTCGTCGCCGACGGGCTCACCGAGAGCAGACCGGCCTGCGAGTAGAGCGGTTCACTGGCCTTGGTGGCTCCGGAGAACATCGGCCCGACGACCGCCAGGACGTCCGAGTTGTCGATGAGTTTCTGCGCGGCGGTCGTGCCCTGGTCCGGCAACCCCGCGTCGTCGGACTGCACCAGTTTCACCTGGAAGGGCAGGCTCGGGTCGGCGTTCGCCTCGGCAACGGCGGTCTCCATCCCGTACAGGGCGTTGATACCAAGCTGCTGACTGTCACCGGAAAGGACTCCCTGGAAGCCGATAGTAATCGACTTCTTCCCATCCGATGACGATGCGTCATCGCTACCGCACGCCGCGGCGGTCAGGGCCACCACGCCGGCTAGGGCAACTGCTCCCAGGAGTTTTCGCCTGGTCATGCATCTCCTCCTACCTGTCCCGCTATGTGTTCCGGAACCGGTGCGTGGACGGCGTACACGGTCGCGATCATGGAGTGTTACTGGCTCCAGCAGCACTCATCCGCGCATCCCCACCGACATCCGCGTATCCCCACCGGATGTCGGCACCGTAGTCCCTTCCTGAACGCGTCGGAAGCGCACCCTGCGTGCCGTCCAAGGTACCGGTCATCCTGCTTGCACCTACTATCCGCATAGCCGTACCAACCTTGGGTCAGGACAGTCCGAAACGGGTCCCGCGCGGCCACCGGCCATCCCACCAGAGGACACCCCCACCAGGTGGGACGTCAGTTGAGCAGGTAGCGCAGGAGGACGACGTCGCCGAGCGGGCGGGCCTCGGCCAGCTCCATCCGGTGGCCGGCGTGCCGGGGAAAGACGCCGTCGCCGACGAAGCGGGGCGCGGTGGGGTCCCCGACGAAGAACGGCGCGATCACCAGGTGGATCTCGTCGACGAGCCCTGCGGTGAGGAACCGGGTGTGGATCGCACTCCCGCCCTCGACCATCAGCCGGTGTATGCCGCGCGCGGCAAGGTCCGCCAGGACGACGTTCAGGTCGATCGGGTCACCGGCGTCCACGACGGATGCCACCCCGGCGAGCCGCTCGCGAGCCCTGTCCGCCGCGGGGCACGCGGCATAGACGATCTTCTCGACCTGCCCGGTGGTGAAGAAGCGGGCGCCGCGGTCGAGGTCGCCAAGGCCGGTGAGGGTGACCTTGACGGGGCTTTCCGGCAGGCCGCAGGCCACCCGCTCCTCGCGGCGGGCCGCCGAGCGGACCAGCAGCCGGGGGTTGTCGCGACGGATGGTGTTGGCGCCCACCAGGATGGCGTCGACACCGGCCCGGACCTCGTCGACCCGGTCGAAGTCGGCGTCGTTGGACAGCAGCAGCCGCCGGTCGCCGGCATCGTCGATGTAGCCGTCCACGGACATGGCCACCGACAACAGGACGTACGGCCGTTGGGTCACGCGCAATACTCCAGGCTCGTCTTGGCCCGCCAAGTTACTGAACTTACACACGCCGGGCCCGGATAGCCTTGACTCCTCCTCGTGGCAGGCAAAAAGGGTAATATGGACCAAGGACGATACGGACCACGGAAGTCGTCATCGCGTTGCGGGACGCCGGCGGCGGGACGGGTAGCAGCGTCCAGCCGCTGGGAGCCTGGCGCCGTCGCAGGGCGAGCCGGCACGGCCTGCCCGCCGCGCCGGCCGGATAAGGGCACGCACCGCGATGGCGGTACCGCGACGGCCACCGCCGGGTGACCTGGCGGGGGCTCGTGCGGTGCTGGTGGGGACGAGCCGTCACACCGGCGCCTCGGGGCTGCCGGATCTGCCGTCGGTGGCCACCACCGTCAACGACCATCTGGGACATCTCCGACCACGGCCATCCCGTCCGCCTCTTCTCCTTCGCTCCGAAACAGGCTGGGAACTGCACGGCGTTCAGGCCGCGGGGACGCGTTCTCGTGTGCGGCGGGCAGTTGTACGACGTGACCGATCCCCGCCGTCCGAAGCTGCTGAGCACTCTCACGGATCCGGAGTGGCCCACCCTGCGTGTCTTCGACACCGCCCGTCTCTCCCCGGACGGAAACACCCTGATGGTCGCCGATTTCGAGAACTCCTACCTGTTCGACGTGTCTTCCCCCAGCAGGCCGAGATTTCAGGCGAAAATCAGCACGAACACGATGCCACCCGTCATCGCGTTCAGCCCGGACGGACGGCTCCTCGCCATATCCGATGGCGGCAACGGAATAGTGCTGTAGGACGTGACGATCACTGCCGCACCCCACCGGGTCACGGCGGTGACCCTACCCGCCTATCCGCGTGGTGTGGCATTCCCTGAAACCGGCGACACACTGATCACATATGACGAGTACGGCAATGTGGTCAACTGGGACATTGCCCCGCTGCGTGCCGCGGTGACGGATCCGGTGGCCCGCGCCTGCCGCCTGGCCGGGGCCAACCCGACCCGGGCGCAGTGGTCGGCCATGGCTCCCGGTGTCCCCTTCGACCGGGTCTGCCCGAGCCTTCCCGCGGCACCGCCACCGCCCGTCTTTCCGGCGTTGTCCCGGCCATCCCCGGTGCCGGCGGGAAACTGAAAGCCTGGCTGGCGAGCGCATGGTCCCGCACGCCATCACGGACCCGACGGCTTCATGACCCACGGGCTCCCGGCGGCACGACCGGCGTTCCTATGATGAACGGGGTGATGAACGGTGCGCAGCGGGCCCCGGTAACCAGAGCCACAGCAACCAGTGGACGGCAGGACAGTCAGGAGGATTGACCGAGCATGACCGACTCGCGGCAGCAGATGCGCCGGGCCGAGCGGATCACCACGGACAATGAACCATCCGGTCCGGTGACTCTTCTACCCCGCCGGCGACCCGGCTATCTCGGCCCGGTCCACATCATGCAGCTGTTGCTGGCCGAGACAGCGGTCATAGCCATCCTGGCGACGCTTACCCGCGGCACCGTGGCCATCATCGCCGCCGGCGCGGGCGCGACCGCGCTCCTGCTCGTGACACTGGGACGGCGCAACGGCCGGTGGTGGCTGGAACACCGCCTGATGATCATGCGGTACAACCGGCGCAGGCGCGCGGGCCCGGCCCGGCACTCCGACGACCCGCGCCTGGCCGCCCTGTCAGTGCTGGCCCCGGGCCTGACCGTCGAAAACGTATCCACCGGGGACGGCACACAGGTGGGCGTCGCGCAGGACGGCGCCGGCTGGTTCGCGGTGGCCGCCCCCACACCACGGGCATGTCCATATGTGACGATCCGGGCGGACGCCTGCCCCTGGAGGTCCTGGCAACCGCGCTCGCGGACACGCACCAACCAGGTGTCGTGCTACAGGTCGTCCGGCACACGGTACCGGTGCCGGGGCTCGACACCCATCCCGCGTCCCCGGCGGACCGGTCGTACCGCCAGCTCCTCGCCGGGTTCGGCGGGGCGCCGGTTCCCCTGGACGCGGTCACCTGGATCACGGTCCGGCTGGACACGCGGGCGCTGGCTGAAGCCGGCGCCGACCTCGATACCGATCAGGATGCGGCACCCACGGTCGTGGCGGCCCTGCTCCGCGGCGCCGTCAAGTCGTTGCGTCGGGCGGGCTTCCCGTGCCAGGTGCTCGACACCGCCGGCCTGGTGGACGCGCTGGCGCGATCCTGCGATCTGGACCTTACGGCGCGGGGGGCGCACCTGCCGCGCGCAGGGAGAAGTGGACCGCCTGGCACTCGTCCCGGCTGGCCCACCGCTGTTTCTGGATCCGGAGCTGGCCGCCGGTACAGGACGCCGCCGCGCTCCTGGACCGACTGGCCGCCGCGCCCACCGCCGTGACCAACGTGGCACTGATCATGGCGCCGAACGACAACAACGATCTGATCGACCTGCGCTGCCTGGTTCGCGTGGCGGCACCGGCCGCCGATCTCGACCGAACCTGTCAGGAGATCATGAACATCGCCGCACAGGCACACGCCGACCTCTTCCCGCTCGACGGCGAGCAGGCGCCGGCGGTCTACGCGTCAGCCCCCACCGGGGGTGGTGTGCGATGACCGCCTCCGGGCAGGGTACACACAGTGCAACCACGGGGGAACCGGCACCGGATGGCGAAGCCGGCGCGGAGCACCGCTCCACGCCGGTGCCGGCGGCGCTGGGCGCACAGGCGCAACCCGGCCCACGGGAACCGGCGATCAGGCGAACTCCAGGCCAGGATGCGCAGGCCTCCGGCCAGGCCGCCACACCCGCTCGGCCGGCCTCCGCAGCCGCCGGGGCCGCCGGGGCCGCCGGGGCCGCCGGGGCCACGACCACACACGCCACAATGGCCCAGGCTCAGGGCACGGCTGCCCAGGACGCCGCGACCCAGGCCGCGACACACACCGCGGCCGAGGCGAGGGCCGCCCCCGGCACAGCCCGGGGGGACACCGTCCATGACGGCCGCCGTCCTCCGAACGGCACCCCGCCGGACGGGCACGGGCCCCGCGGTCGCACCGGGCGGCTGGTCCGGCTGCGCATCGGCTCGCACACCGCGTCCGGGCCGGCGCTCGCCCGGCTGGGCGTCACCTCGCCGGCCGTCGGGCTGATCATCGGTGCCGACCGGGACCAGCGGCCGGTACGGGTGCGTTTCTTCCGCCCAGAGCCGACCAGGGTGACGCTCGTCGGCGGCGCCTGGGCCGGCAGGCTGATCGTGTTCCGGGCGCTCGCGTTCGGTGCGCGGGTGACCGTGATGACCACCGAACCCCGGGAATGGGACGATTTCAGCGAGCGCGCGACCGGTCGCGACGACCTCCTCAGCGTGCTGACGACCGAGCAGCCGCTCGCGCCGACCGCCACGGCGCAACGGCCGGTACTGCTTGTCCACGATCTCGGCACGATGAGAGCGAGCACACCCCCTCAGCTGGGTCCGTGGCAGACACAGTTCACCATCCTGCGGCAATTCGACCGGTCCGGGATTCCCTCGGTTCCCCGGGAACCCGCGCCTCCGGCACCGCGAAAAGAACATGATCGCGTTGGCGTTGGCCCTCTGGTGCGGGAAAGCCACCTGGTGGCGCTGCAACGACTCGGCGCCGTCGAGTCGGCGTTGGTCGGTGGCGCTCTGCGGCTACCCGGACATGCCATCCAGGCCCTGCAGTCGATGACGGACGACATGGTCACACTGGTTGGTGACGGAGCCGACTGTCAGGTGTGGCTCAGACAGACCGACGTGGAACGCGGGTACACGGGCGGGCCGTCGAGCCGCCCGGGGCACCGGACCGTTCCGTAACGGAACATCACTGCACCGGGGGCGTCCAGGGCATCTGGATGAGGCGGGCGCCGTGGCGGCGGGTGACAAGCCATCCTCGCCCGGGCGGCAGAGGCTGCGGTTTCATCGTGCCGAACAGCGCCCCCTCCTCCTTCGGACCGGACATCATGATGCCGGGCGAGGCGAGCTCCCGGATCCTGGAGATCACCGGGTCGAACATGGCCCGCCCGGCGCCGCCGATCCGCCTTGTCAGCACCAGGTGCAGCCCGATGTCGCGCGCCTGCGGCAGGAACTCGAGAAGCTGCGCCACCGGGTTCATCACGCCGCCAGCCACCAGGTCGTAGTCGTCGACCAGGAGATAGAGCTCGGGACCCTTCCACCAGCTCCGGTTGCGCAGTTGTTCCGGTGTCACGTCCGGGCCGGGCAGCCGCTCCTTCATCACCGTGGTGACCTGCCCGATGAGGTCCGCGGTGACCTGCTGGGACGTGCCGGTGCCGATGAGGTGCTCGGTGTCGACGCAGCCGAGCAGGCTGCGTCGCAGGTCGACCAGGATGATGCGGGCCTGGGCCGGCTCGTAGGCCCGGGTGATGCTGCGGGCGAGGCCGCGCAGGAACGAGCTCTTTCCGCACTCGACGTCGCCGAGGAGGATCAGGTGCGGGTCCGCGTCGAAGTCGACGAACACGGGCTGCAGGTCGGTTTCGGCGATACCGATCGGGATCTTCCCACCCCTGGGTTCGGGCAGAGACTCGTGGGGCAGCTCGTCGGGCAGCAGCCGGACCCGGGGCGCCGGTGCCCCGGTCCAGTACGTCCGCACGTGCGTGACGAACTCGGCCACGCCGTCAGCCAGGTCGTCGACTCGTTGCGCACCGTCGATGCGGGGCAGCCCGGCCTGGAAGTGGAAGCCGTCGGGTGTCAGACCCCGGCCCGGCTTCTGCTCCGGCACGTTCACCGCGGCACGGCGGTTGACCATCGAATCGGCAGGGTCACCCAGGCGCAGCTCCACCCTGGTGGCGAACATGTCCCGCACCGCGGCCCGGACGTCCATCCAGCGGTTGGCGGCGGCGAGGATGTGGATGCCGTAGCCGAGACCCCGGTTGGCCAGCTCGGAGACCACCGGATCGAGATCTTCGAACTCGCCGCGCAGGGTGGCCCAACCGTCCACGACCAGGAAGACGTCGCCGAACGGGTCCTGTGCCCCGAGCTGCCCGGCGCGCCTGGCCCGCCGGTACGCGGCGATGCCTTCCACGCCCTCGCCGGCGAACAGCGCCTCCCGGGCCTGCATCAGCCCGTACAGCTCGGCGACGGTGCGGCGGACCTTGTCGGCGTCACGCCGGGTGGCCACCGCGCCCACGTGCGGCAGGTTGACCAACGCGGTCAGGGCGCCACCGCCGAAGTCGAGGCAGTAGAACTGGGCCTCGGCCGGGGTGTGCGTGAGCGCCAGGCCGCACACAAGCGTACGCAGGAAGGTGCTCTTGCCGGTGACCGGGGCACCCACCACCATGACGTTGCCCGCACTGCCGGACAGGTCCAGCCACATCGGGTCGCGGACCTGCTCGAAAGGCTTGTCCACGACGCCGACCACGCCGTGCAGGCTGCCGTGCGTCCCGACGTCGTCGACGGTGAGGCCGCGCTCCGGCGAGCGCACGAGCCGGGGCAGAAGCTGGTCGAGCGTGGGCGGCTCGGCCAGCGGCGGCAGCCAGACCTGGTGGGCCGGCGGGCCCTGGCCCTCTATCCGCCGCACCAGCACATCCAGTAACGTCTCGCCACCGACGGGCTCCTCCTGCTCCGTCGCCGGCTCGGCCGGCTGGTCGGTGTGCGGCGGGGCCACATAGTAGGTGGAGAACTCCCGCACCGGGTCCACCGGCCGACCGCCGCTCGTGGGCACCACGCCGTCCCGGCGGTACACACCCGACACGTACGCCGCCTTGAACCGGACGAGCTCCTCGGTGCCGGTTCTCAGGTAGCCGTGCCCGGGCGAACGCGGCAGCTCGTAGGCGTCAGGCACCCCGAGCACCACCCGGCTTTCCATGGACGAGAACGTCCGCAGGCCGAGCCGGTAGGACAGGTGTGTCTCCAGCCCGCGCAGCCGGCCCTCCTCAAGCCGCTGCGAGGCCAGCAGCAGGTGGACGCCCAGCGACCGGCCCACCCGTCCGATCTGGACGAACATGTCGATGAAGTCGGGGCGTGTGGTGAGCAGTTCGCTGAACTCGTCGACGACGATCAGCAGGCTGGGCAGCGGCGCCAGCGGCACGCCAGCGGCCCGCGCCCGCTCGTAGTCCCGCTGCGAGGCGTAGTTGCCGGCCCGGCGCAGCAGCTCCTGGCGCCGGACCAGTTCGCCCGAGATCGCGCCGTGCATCCGGTCCACCAGGGACAGTTCGTCGGCCAGGTTGGTGATCACCGCGCTGGTGTGCGGCAGGCGGTCCAGCCTGGCGAAAGTGGCACCACCCTTGAAGTCGACCAGGACGAAGTTGAGGATCTCGGAGCTGTGCGTGACAGCCAGCGCCAGCACCAGCGTGCGTAGCAGTTCGCTCTTGCCCGACCCGGTCGCCCCGACGAGCAGGCCGTGCGGGCCCATACCGTCCTGCGCGGACTCCTTGAGGTCGAGCTCGATCGGGCGCCCGTCGAGACCGACGCCGAAGCGCAGCCGGAGCCGGTCCCGGTTGGGCCGGCTCACCCACATCCGTGCCAGGTCGAGCTCGTCAGGATCGCCGAACTCGAGCAGCTCGGCAAGGCCGAGGTCGGCCACCACCGCGGACTGCTCGGTGACCGACGTGACGGACAGCCGCAGCGGTGCCAGCCCGCGCGCCAGCACCTCCGCCTGTGCCGGGTCAAGCCGGTCGGCCCGCCCCACCTGGATCGTCCCGTCCATGGTGGTGCCCGAGATCGAGCCGTCCTCGGCGATGTCAAGCACCACGGTGGTGCCGTCCAGCAGCCGGAGCGGCGGGTTGGACAGGTCGAGGATGGTGACCCCGGCCACGCCGCCGTCGGTCATGAGGTGGTCCGACCCGGCGGTAGAGCCACCGTCGATGACCACGACCACCTGCGGCCCGGCGAAGGACCCGGGCGCGGCCGGGTCGAACCTCGGCCGGTTGGCCAGCACGTCGTCGAGCATGGCCTCCAGCGCCGTGACAGCCGGCGCGATGAGCCGGACCGGGCCGACCGCGTCCGCCTTGGTCGGATGCCCGGCGTGCGGCAGCCACTTCGCCCACTCCCACTGCGTGCGACGCAGGTGGTCGGCCACGGACAGACCGACCAGCAGGTCGTCCGGGGCATGGAAGGTGACGAGCTGGGCCAGCAGCGCCCGGACCAGGTCGCGCACCGCGTCCTCGTCCGGGCCGCGCAGGTAGACGTGGGAGAAGTCGCGCAACGCGATCGAGACCGGCAGGTCCGGTACGACCGAATAGGTGGCGACGAACTTCCGCAGGGCCATCGCGCACAGCAGCTCCAGCTCGTCGACCGGTCGGGTCTGCGGCGGCACCAACGGGGTCGCGACCTCCTGGGAGCCCAGGCCGATGCGTACCACCGTGAAGTCCACGTCGCCGCGCCGGCGCTCCCACAGCCGTCCGCTCATCGCCGTCGACCACAGGACGGACGGGTCGGGATGCCGGTAGTGGATCGCCTCGCGTTGCTGCCGGATCGTGTTACGCACCTGAGCGCGCAACTGGCTGAGCCGGCGCATGTACTGGCGACGCGCCTCGATCATCTCGCGCTTGCCCGGCCCGGTCTGCTGCATGGCCATCATGGCGATCATGCCGAGGATCGACACCCCGTACATGCCACCGGCCACGTATGTCAGCGGCCCGCCGCGCTGGACGCCCATCATCAGCCCCATGGCCGCTGCACCGGCCGCCATGGGCAGGATCATCAGCATCCGCTGCCATGTCCTGCCGGTGGTGGTCGGCACCTCCGGCGGCGGGTCGAGCAGCAGCTCGCCGCTCGGGAGGGCCGGCGCCAGGCGTCGCGGCGGACGTTTGACGACCACCGATGTCACGCCGCTGCCCTCCTCCCCGAACCGGCGGATCAGATCCTATAGACCGCGGCAGTTGCCCGATCAGACCGAAATGCTACGTTGAGTCCTCGGGGTCGACACGCATTGGGAGGTGCGCGGACCGTGAGCACCCCGCGAAATCGCTCGCCGCACCCACGACTGCGCGTGGGCAGCGCGTGACGGCCCCAGGCGGCCTGAGCCTGGCCAGGGTGACCGTCGCCGCGCCGGAGCGCCGCATGGACGTCGCGTTACCCGACAACATGATCGTGGGGGAGCTGCTCCCCCACCTGCTGCGCCACGCCGGCGACGACCTCGGCGACGAGGGCGAGCGGCACGGCGGCTGGGTGTTGCGCCGGGCCACCGGCACGGCCCTGGAGCCGACCCGCAACCTTGCCGCGCAGGGGGTGCGCGACGGCGAGGTTCTCCAGCTCGCGCCACGCCAGCTCGACTGGCCCGAGCTCGCCTACGACGACGTGGCCGAAGTGATCGCGAGCAGCTCCCGGCGGAGCGGCCGCTCATGGGGCAACGCCGCCACCCGCCGGTGCGGGCTCGCCGTCGCCAGCGGCGTGCTCGGGCTGGGCGTGGCCGCGGTGGCGCTGTCCGGCCCACCCTGGCCGCTGCCGGCCGGGCTGGCGATCAGCCTGGCCGCGCTGCTCGCGATCGTCGGCGTCGTCGCGGCCCGTACCTTCGCCGACGCCACCGCCGGCGCCGCGGCGGCCGCGTCCGGCCTGCCCTATGCCCTGCTCGGCGGCGCGTTGATCGCCACGCCGGCCGACGTCACGCTGACCCACCTGGGCGCGCCCAGCCTCCTCCTCGGCTCGGCCGCACTGCTGGTTTTCAGCGTCGCCGGCTACACCGGTGTCGCCGCGCTCCAGTCACTGTTCACAGCCGGCCTGGCCGCCGGCATCGCCGGGTTGCTCGCCGCCCTGTCGTGCCTCGCCGGCATGTCCGCGGCGGGGGCCGCGGCGGTCACCCTGACGGTTGCCATCGGCATGCTGTCCGGGTATCCACTGATCGCGAGTTGGATCGGCCGGCTGCCCGCACCCGAGCTGCCCGACCGGCCCGAAGGGATCCTCGAGGACCGGCCGGTGCCCAGGCGCACGGATGTCTTCGCCTCCGTGGCGCGCGCCCACGAGCTGCTTTCCGGCATGCTGCTGGCGACCGCCCTCGTAAGCGTCGCCGCCATGGCGTTCCTGCTGGCCGTCGACCGGACCGTAACCAGCGCGTTGCTCATCGTATCCGGGGCCTGTGCCCTGCTGCTGCGCGGCCGGCTGTTCCGCACGCTGCGGCAGCGGATCCCGCTGCTCGTCAGCGGGACAGCCGGGCTCGGGCTGCTGCTCTTCAGCGCCGACCTGGAGACCGACCGCGGCGGATCTCGGCTGCTGTACGTGCTGGTGCTGATGGTCGCCGCCGCGGCCGTGTTCGGGGCCGCGCTCCTGTTCAGCCGGCGCCGGCCCTCGCCCTATCTGGGCCGCATCGCCGACATCGCCGACGTGCTCGCCATCATGGCGCTGATCCCGCTGACCTGCGCCGTCATGGGGATGTTCGGCTCGATCCAGGGGCTGTTCGCGTCGGCCGGGGGGTGAGACAGCGCGGTGACACGGCGTGACCAGCTCCAGTCGTACCAGTTCCTGACCCAACGGGTGATCTCCGCGTTCGTCATGCGGGAGACCGACCCGCAGCAGACCCCGCTGCGCCGGGGCGTCGGCGCGGTCTTCGGCGGGGTGATGATCGCGGTGGTCGCGGCCACGGGCTTCGGTGTCTACGGCATCCTCACCAAGACTGACAACGGTGCCTGGAAAACCGACGGCTCGGTCGTGGTCGAGAAGGAGACCGGCGCCAGCTTCGTGTACTCCTCCGGCGGGCTGAACCCCACGCTCAACCTCGCGTCCGCAATGCTCGCGGCCGGGACGCCGAACCCGCGCGTCCACCGGATAGCGAGCAGGTCACTGGCCCTCGTCCCGCGCAGGGTCGCGATCGGCATTCCCGGCGCGCCCGACTCACTGCCCGCCGCGGGCAACCGGGTCGGCCTGCCGTGGACGCTGTGCACCGCGTCCGGGACGGACTCCTCCGGCAGGGCCGCCAGCACGGTGACGCTTGCGGTGGCCAGCGCTCCCACCGGCGGTCGCAGACTGGCCGCCGACGAAGGCATGCTGGTCAAGGACACGGTGACGGGCACCATGTACCTCGTCTGGAGCGAGCACCGCTACCAGCTGACGGACACGGACAGGGTGGTGCCGGCGCTGTTCGGGGCGCTGGTCACCGCGGTACCGGCCGGGACCTCGTGGCTGAACGCGCTGCCCGCCGGGGCCGGCATCGGCCCGATCGCGGTCAACGGGCGCGGCCGCCCGTCCCCGGCGGTACCCGGCCACACCATCGGTGAGCTGCTGGTCGCCGAGACCGGCTCCGGTCCGCAGTACTACCTGGTCTTCGACGACGGCATCGCCGCGATCACCCCGCTGCAGCAGGCCATCGCCAGCGTATGGTCGCCGGCACCGCCGACGCGGATCTCGGTGTCCGAAGCGACATCCGCGGCCACGAGCAGCCGGCTGAGCCGGCCCAGCGGGCAGGCGGCGCCACCC
>NZ_CAAAFS010000114.1:0-5013 GCF_900634755.1 Protofrankia symbiont of Coriaria myrtifolia | reverse complement strand
GGTCAGGGCGGGCAGAGGTACGGGGCTGGCGTCGACGAGCGTGTCGTTCACCGCCGCGTACGGGTTCACGATGCCCTGGCCGAGGTCAGGCCCGATGGCGGTCGGGATGGTGGTCACGGCGAGCCGCCTGGCGATCTGGCCGGATTTCAGGTCGGGGCGCCGGGCGCGAACCAGTGCGGCCGTCGCGGCGACCTGCCCGGACGCGATACCGGTGCCGCTGACGTTGACGGCCATGCCACCGGCCCGTTGCAGCGTCACCATCTCGGCGCCCGGCGCCACGAGGTCGACATAGTCACCGTGCGCCGACCCGGCCCACCGGTTGCCCTGCTGGTCGATCGCGCCGACCCCGACGACACCGGGATAGGCCGCGGGGTACGGGATCGGGTTGCGATCGTTCGCGTCACCCCGGTCACCGACCGCCGCCACCACGGTGACACCCCTGGCCAACGCGTCCGCGACCGCCGCGCGAACCGCCGTGTTGTCGACATAGACGGCCACGGCGACATCGATGACCCGCGCGCCGCTGGCAGCCGCCCAGGCGATCCCGCGGGCGAGCACCGTCGGGTCCACCTCGGTGGAGCCGAAATGCTGGTCGGCGATGACACGTACGGGCAGGATCGTGACGTTGGGCGCCAGTCCGGCGAACCCGACGTCGTCAACCCGCCGGGCGGCGATCACTCCCGCCACCTGGGTACCGAGGCCGAGGCAATCGCTGTTCGCCGTACCGCCTGAGGCGACCGCGTCAAAGCCGGCGGCCACATGACCGGCCAGCTGGGGATGGTTGGCGTCGACACCGGAGGAGAGCACCGCGACGGTCACACCGCTGCCACGCGTGAAGGGCCAGACGTGGTCCGGTGCCAGCAGCTGCTGTGCCCAGGGGACACCCCGGAAGTCCTGCCCCGGTTCGGTACAGTCCCGCCCGGTCGGGACGGCCAACGCGCGAGCCGGCAGGACGAGCAACACAAGCAGCAGAGCAGGCAGCGAGGCAAGCAGCAGGGTGGGCAGCGGGGCGGGCAGAGCCCGCACCGCGTCGTGAAGGACTGATACCCCGACGGTCGGCGCCCGTCTGGTACCGCTCACCGATCGGCGCCTTCCCCCGAGCCGTCCCGTGGCTGCCAGAGCAACAGCGAGCGCACCTGGTCGGCCGGCACCTCGATGCCCCATGGGATGCCGGGATTGACCGACAGGGCATGGCCCTGCGGGCAGACGCCGGCGAGCAACACGAACGGCAGGGTGACCGACGGCCCCTGGTCGGGGTGCGCTGCCGCAAACATCTCCGCCGAGGTGAACACCTCGATGGCGGGCGCGTCCGGGACACCGGCCATAAGCCAGGGAAAGCCCTCCTCGAGGATCTCCTGCGGATCGGCCACCTTGCGCGCGGTCGGTACCACGACCCTGGCGTCCAGGAGCCTGTCGACATACCCGGCGGTGTCGGCGCGGGCAGCGGCGGCGCGCAGTGCCTCGTCGGTGTCGAGAAGCGCGGACGCCGCCTCGGGGTCGTCGGCCATCGCGTCGACGATGGCCTCGCCGGCGGTCTGGATCTCAAGCTCTCCCCGGGCGGCCGCCTCGACCGCCTCGACCGGCAGGTACGCGTCGATCGGGTAACCGGGGTTGACCGCCAACCACCACTGCGGCGTCGGCCATTTCTGGCGTAGCTCGGTGTAGCTGGTGGTGGTGTAGGCACCCGAGAAGGCGGCCAGACCTTCGACCGAGGTGAACACGGGCAGGACGGTCTGGCCGGCGAACTCCCCGGTGATGAAGGTCTGGCCCCGCGCCTCGTCCGCGCCGGCCCGGGGTGGGCCGACCTGGGGCAGGTAGAGGTCGGCGGTGGCGAGGATCCGGAAGAACCCGGCCCGGTCAGCGTCGGTCAGTGCCCGCGCCATCGCGACCTCGGTGTCGTTCGCCGGCTGCCATGCTGTGGTCACTGGGGCTCCGTGGTCGCTGGGACTGCGCCTTGCTCCTCGATGGACGGCTCCTCGATGGCACGCGCCGGGAGGCCGGCAGGCTCACGCCCGTCCCTTCTGGCACCACGACCGTGGCCGGGTTGTGGGCGGCGAGCTCCCGCAGCGAAGGGGGCGGCTCGGTCAGCACCTGCCAGAACGCCACGAAGTCGTCGGCGCACCGGCGCAGAAGCCGCTTGCACACGTCGCCGGCCGTGTACGTATCGGTGTCCCGCGGGTCATCGTCGTCCCAGTACCAGATCGAGCCCTCGTCGCCGCCGCGCACCCGGACGGCGATCAGCCCACCCTGTACGTACCCTATCGCCAGGAAATCGGGGGTGAGCCGGTCACCGAACCAGGCGTTCGCGTACACCAGATCCTGGAGCCGGTCCTGGCGGGCCACACCGAAGAACGGCTGATCGACGACGAAGCCGAAACCGGGGTGCACGGCTGGCGCGGCCGGGCATCCGCCGTTCGTCCGACGCAGAAACGACCGGTAGCCGGCGGGCAGGCCATACCCCAGACGCTCCTCCACTTTCTCCATCACCTCGTCGGACAGCCGCTGCGTGAACCGGATCCGTGGCGGTGCCCCGCCCTCCGCCGGCAGGCCGCGTCGGGCGCGATCGGCCTTGCCGGTGCTCACCCCACCCAGATGCCGGTACGCACCATGCAACTCGACGGGGACGAGGGCGATCCGGCGTGTCCCGGACAGCAGCACCGGCAGGTGCGCCCAGGTCCACCCGGCCGGGGTGGCGCCCCCGGGCAGGCCCGCCCAGAGCGGATCTCCGCTGGCGGCCATGGTGTTGTTGGCGGTGAGCACGTCGACCACGCGTGCCTCGTCCACGCCGAGATCAGGTGAGCACGGTGGCAGCCGGACGACGGCATGTGCGCACGGGATCCAGTCGGGGAAGCCGTGCGGCCCGACCGGGATTCCGTCCCGGTACCGGATGCGCAGCATCGGCGAAGCAGGATGGACGATCTGGAACACATACCGGCCGCCGGGAATCACGCGGGGCTCCCGTGCAGGCGAAGCGGTTCCGTGCGGTACAACCATCGCTCTCCTTTCTTCCCACGCACCTGCCTGGAACGCTGAAACTGTCCCGACGCCAACTGTCCCCGCCCGGCCTTCGGCCGGCTACACCCTTTGTAACGCGCTGGTGCGGTAACCGGCTATCCTTATGAGGAGGAGGTTTGATGCGACGGCTGCCGGCAGTCGCCGCAGCGCTGGTGCTCATGGCCGGCTGCGGCACCTTTGGCGACAGGGGTGGGCCAGCTCCCCACCGCGAAGAAAAAGTGGATCATGTCATCTTCTACCAGATATACCTGCGGGGCGGGCCCGGCTTCGAGATCTATCTGAACTACACCGACGCCACCGGGAAGCAGCAGCACGATGAGAGCATTGCACCGACCTGGTTCCGACAGATCACCGTGCGGTATCCCGATGTCATGCTGGTGGCGATCTCCGGTACCGCCGTTCCCGAGCCGGCGACACTCGCCGGACTGGCCGTCCAATTTCCCTCGACGGAGTGCGTCCTCACGATCGACGACGAAATTGTCGATCAGCGGGCCTCGGGCTTCCCGACGTGTCAGGCGACGCTGACCGCCACGGCCCACCCCGTTCCGAGACGCTCCCCAATTTGATCAGTTCTCCAGCGACAGCCACGCCTTGAAACGATACGCCTTCGGATTGATCCGGACGTTGCCGGACGGGTCGACAACCGCCCAATTAGTAACGAACATAACATGGTACAGCGGATCGCCGGCAGGATCAAAAGCACCCGGGACGATCCCCTCCCGGAACGCGGCATCAACCAGCCGCTCCCGATCAAGACCGAATCGCTCGACGGCCTCCGACTCCTCCCACCCACCATCCATATCCCCGCTCATGCCCTCCGTCGGAATGTTCAGCGGGGTCGCCTCGACCCAGTCGATCAGCTCTGCAGAGTACCCATAGAAGCGGTAGAAGTCATCCAGGTCATGAAAGTCACCCGCGCGGGCAGCCAGCTCGGCGGCCAGAGCCTCGTCTCCCCGCGGATGCCACCGAGTCGGATACGGCTCGGTATAGAGACCCGCGTAAATCTGGTCCAAGGCCAACGGGCCGAAGGCAACCGCCAACCCGTCACCGGTGACAACCGCGAAGATCTGCCGCCGATCACTGTTACTCTGCAGAAACCGGCAGATCTTACCAACACCCACCATCATCAACCAATCCGCTCAGCACACCACGGGTAGAAACCACCGACCAACGGACGCCCCCACCCACACGATGCCCGCCCAGAAATTTTTCTTGACGAAGACATGCGGACGCTGAGGAACCGCCCACTCGGGAGGTGCACGATACTAGTCGCATGCCCGACTATGACATGCGAACCGTTACCGTGTTCACCCGGCTCATGGACGAGAACGGATGGTCCGCGGAGGACGTCACCCTCGAACGACCTCCTGGCGGCGACCTGACGCTACACTGCCGCACCTCGGGCCGCGTCGTAGAAATGATCATAGAGGAAGATGCCGCCGAGTACCGTCGGACGTGGACCGTCAGAACCGAACACGTACCACGGGTACTACGGGCAGCCCTCCGGGATCTGTTCACCGACACCGCAGCGCTACACACCTGGCTGGCCGACACCGGAATCCCCACCACTCCCGAGGAATGGCAGGGCTACCCGATCCGGCCGCTGGACGAAGACCGCCTCCTCATCGAGGCCGTACGCACGATCATCGGCACGGAGGAAAACGACGAGGGAACCACGATCGCCGACAGGTTCACCACATGGCTGGCAGAACAGTCCATCGACTACGAGACCAGCGAACAAGTCACCAACGCCGACTGAATCAGCCTCGCCCACAAAACCACTCCACGCGGCCGATGCCCGACACCGCCGATTTTAGACTGGCGGGCCACCGCGGCCGGCATCACGAGAGAAACCCGCCTCGCGCAGTTGCCGCTCCAACCAGTCCAGGAAAAGGACATGGTCAACAGAATAGGTGACCAGCATTTCCGAACCGTTCGGGTCCAGACGCACCCGCCCCGTACCGTCGACCAGCACACGCTCCCGATCAACATCGATAA
>NZ_CAAAFS010000113.1:0-7469 GCF_900634755.1 Protofrankia symbiont of Coriaria myrtifolia | reverse complement strand
TCACTTACGCGTTCTCTGCCCCGGCGATGGTGGGCTTGGCGCAAGACGCATCAGCTCATCCGGCCCGTCCGACTGTTGAGATGGCGCGAGCGTCGCAGATGGCTGGGTGCTCAGGAGAGGGCTGACAAGGATGTCTTCCGGGTGCTGGACGACCTGTCGAAGCGGCAGGTCCCCCGTCTGGTGGCCGGAGCAGGGGATCGTCGCGAAGAGGCGATGGCGGCATTGGAACAACTGCTACTGAGGGCGCTGCTGGAGGATCTGTCCAATCCACCGACGAGAGGTTTGCAACCCAGGAGACGCCGTCGTACGGCCCGTCCCGTCCTGTTGGTACCGCTGCCCCACGGCGAGGCATCGCAGGCCGCAGAAGTAGCACGCGTCGAGCGATTTCTTTCCGCGTTCTGCGAGATGCGGAAGAGCGCGCATGCGCCAGGTCCTCTGGTGATCGCGATTGGCCAGCCGTCTGATGCTCTACTCGACCAGATCGGACCGCTCCGGGAGGTCACCCTTGGAGCGGCTGGTTACCTGCTCCACGAACCGGACAGCGAACCGGGTTTCGGATACCCCGTGCTCGTGCCGATCAGCGACGAGTCCTTCAGCCTGCCTGGGTTGCCCATCCGCCGCGTGGAGCCGAAGACCTTCCGGTTGGATTGGCGGACGGTAAACGCGCTGATTACCGTTAAAGCTATACTACTTTTGGCCCTAGCAAGCACCCTCCCACCATGGCGGGGCGAGCCGCACGACTGTGTCCGGTGGCCCTGAGCCAGTGGCGGGTAGGGTGACCGCGCCAGCACCCAGCAACCCAGTAACCACAGACCCCATCGGCTGGTACAACGCGGCGCTCGGGGCGATTCAGCAGGAGAACGAGCGCGCAATAGAATTTTTCAGGAGCGGTAGAACCGTCCGTACCGTTGTGGCCTTCCTGTCAAACCCTCCGACAAGCACTGCTGACACCATCTTCGACGGGGTCATCCCGGAACTGCGCGGCATCGCCCTTTGGCAGCGCAAGCTCAACCAGGACGCGAACGCCGACCTTCACCAAATCCCCCTGCTGGTCGACGTCCGTGGGACCGGACCGGCCTTCCGTGATGCCGAACAGAAAGCGCAGGAACTGGTCGAGAAAATCCAGAGCTGGACGCCATATCCAGACAACAATGAAGACTACAAACAGGTTATCGGCGTCCTCGGCTACGCGCAGAGCAGGGATGAGACCAAAAAGGCTCTCAAGATACTCGACAAGGCAGGAATCCTGACCATCAGCACTAGCGCCACGGCCGACGAAATGCTCGGCGAATCGACCTACTGGCCTGCCGCGCCACTCAATAGCCGCCAGGCCGCGATAGCAGCGAACTTCGCCACCTCAGAACGCACCATTGCCCAGTCCAGCGACAGCAGTCGATGTGTTAAAGCCGAAAGGGCCCTCATCATCGAGGACCACGAAGACCTTTACAGCAAAAGTCTCGCGACACAGTTTGAGATCAACTTTAAGGGACAGAAAAGGAAAATTAACTTTACTCAGAAAAACCCCAGCCCTGGGGATCCTCCACCCGGCACTCTCACGTACACCGACGCCACCGAACTGGCAGACCGGATTTGCCAGGAGATATCAGCACAGCCTACGACCATCGTCTACTGGACCAGCCGTGCACAAGACTTCATCGCGTTCGCCACAAGCTTCGATACTCAGGGCACCTGCACCACTCGTAGTGTCACCGTGCTCGGCGGCGACGATTTGGCCAGTGGCGTCCAGGCAGGTGTGTTTAATAAAAATAGGTGGCTTCGACTCTACTACTCCGCACACCGACTTCCCGCAGCTGACGCCCGCATCAGCTGCGCCACCAAATCCTTTATCGAAAAATATAACACTTTCGTCAAAGATACAACCAAGGGCGAGGATCCCTGGATCAACAACGGAACCTCAGCAGTGGCATATGACGCTTTTCATGCACTTTCCCGGGTCGCCGACATCACCTACGGCAGCAACGAGAGAGCGGACGTCAAAACCATGAAGTATTCCCTCCCAACCGGAGGAATAAATTTCAATGGCGCAACCGGATATATCAACTATGCGGCTGGCGTCAACCAGCCTCCCGTAGACAAGACCCTCATCTTAGTATATCAGACAGGCAAAAATCAGGTGACGGTGGCCGCCTGCGGCGCCTACCGCCAGGACACAAACAGCACAGTCCAGGCCAATCCATGCCGCGACGCCCCCGGCTGAACCCCGGAACCCATCAAGATTTTTTCAAGACGAAATTTTGCAGAAACTACGAGCATCAATTTCCCGTCGTTATCATGATCTCTTTTTCTCGCGTTGGTTGGGCGTCGGTGACGGGACTGGTTGCCGGGACGGGATGCGGCGGGTGAGGAACAGGGCGGCCAGGGCGATTACGGCGAGTAGCGAAAGGGAGGCGCGCAGGCCGTCGATGCGGGCGTCCGCGTTGGCGGTGGTGATCGCCTTGGCGGTGTCCGGTGGGACGCCGGCCTCGTCGAGGCGGGTCTTCAGGTCCTGGTCGGACAGGAAGGGGACGCCTTCGGACAGTCGCACCTCGGCGTGCGCGGCCAGGTCCGCCGGCACGGCGGGGTCCTGCTGGACGCCGGTGAGGAACGACGTGGTCAGCACGGAGACGAGCACCGCGCCGGCCGCCGCGGTACCGATCGAGGCGCCCAGGTTCGTCACCGTGTTCTGCACCCCGCCGACCTCACCGCTGCGCTCGTCGGCGACCGCGGACACGGTGACGCTGCCAAGCTGCGACGCGAGCGCGCCCACTCCGAGGCCCGCGAGCAGCATCGGCCATGTCACGATCTCCGGCCCGGCGCCGACGTCGAGCGCGGCAATCATGATTGTTATACCGGTGAACAAGGCGAGGAAACCGCTCCGGACAACGCGCCGGGGCGAGGCACGTGGAAAGACGCTGGGAATACCGACGGCGGCTACCAGCAGGGCGATGGACAACGGCAGCAGACGGACGCCGGTCGCGACCGCCGAAAGCCCGAGCGCCACCGACAGATACAGCGGCACCACGAAGAAAAGACCCGCCTGGAGCAGGTACTGGAAGAAGAACGACGTGAGTCCGGCCCGTAGCGTCCGGTCGCGAAGCAGTGCCGGGTCGAGCAGCACGGCGGCGCGTCGGGCGAGCCGGTGCTCCTGCCACCAGACGAAGAGCCGCAGGATGGCCCCGCCGGCGAGGATCAGCCAGATCACGGGCGAGAGCCCCAGCCAGACGGGTGCGCCGGGCGCCGGCCGGACCAGACCCCAGCTCCCCGACCGCAGGACGCCGTACACGACGAGAGCCAGGCCGGTCGCGGACAGCGCGGTGCCCACGAGATCGAGACGCCCGCCAGCCGCCGTCGTCGGAGGCGCTGTCGTCGGAGGTGCCGTCGTCGGAGGCGTAGCCGCCATCCCCCGGGTCAGCCACAGGATGACGCCCACCACGAGGACCTCGCCCGCGAAAACCCAGCGCCAGGACAGATAGGTGGTGAACAGGCCGCCGACGAGCGGGCCCGCCGCGACTGCGATCGCGCCGGCGGCGGCGACCAGCCCGTAGGCGCGCGGCCGCTGCCCGGGCGGGAAGTTCGACGCGACGAGGGCGACGACCGCGGGCATGATCAGCGCGGCGCCGACCCCTTCGAGGAACGACCAGCCGAACATGAGGACGGCGAGGTTCCCGGCGACGGAGGTCGTCAGCGACCCGCAGCCGTAGACGACGCAGCCGAGGGTGAACACGCGCCGATGCCCGAGGATCTGCCCCAGCCTGCCTCCGGTGATCATGAATGCGGCCATCACCAGGGTGTAGAAGGTGATGGCGGTCTGGATTCCGGTCACCGTGGTACCGACGTCCGCGGCCACGGTGGCGATCGACACGTTCATGACCGAACTGTCCAGGGTCATGAGGAACTGCGCCGCCGCCAGCGTGGGGAGAACCGCCCGGCCCGCCGCGACGGCTCCTCCCGCCCTGGCGCCGGGGCCCTGGTTCCCGGCAGTCCGGCGGGTCATCGGTCGGCACGCCCGCCCTGGCACCTGGTCACGTCAGGACTCCCGATTCTGATTCCGGCCGCCGCCGCCAGAATGCCGTTTGGCACGTGTTCTCGTCATGGTATGGGCGGCCGGTTTCCGCGTCTCGTTGTGCCACATTCCGACGATCGCCCCTCCGGTGAGAACAACACCAAAACCGATCAGCCAGGAAAGAATCGTGAAAACGACGCCGATACTCCCGTAGTTCCGCTCGTTCGAGACGATGGACGCGGAAAAGGTCAGTCTGCCCACCACGCCCAGGCCAGTCAGGCCGACCGTCGTGAACGCGGCGGCCGGCCAGACCTCGCGCCACCCGAGCCGGCCGAGAGTGAGAATCCTGGTACCGGCCCAGAGAAAGAGCAACAGCCCCGCGGTGTTGAGCAGGCCGTAGCCGATCTGACCGGGAATGGTGCCGGTGAGCAGCGCCCCGGCAGTGGTGGTGCCGGCGAGAAAGACAATGAGCCCGCAGAGCCAGCCGACCTGGGCCGGGACACCGCGAAGCCCGAGCGGCCGAAGCCCGAAAACCCTGACATAGACGGACTGCACGGTCGTGGCCAGGCTCAGGCCGCCGAGAATCAGCCAGAGCGCGCCCAGTATCGACCAGCCGTTGCGGACCGTCCCGTCCTGTGGCGCGAAAAGCCGTTCGACGGCCTGCGCGGCCTCCTGGCTCAGGCCCATCCGCCTGATGATCACTTCTGCCGCGCCCCCGGAGCGCAACGGCGACAACGCGGCCAGCGCGATGATGAACGGGAAGAACATCATCAGAATGAGCGCGGCGAGGTTCATCGCACCGTTGATCAGATCACCCTGACGCAGCCTGGATGCCAGATCCTCCGCCGCGCTGCCCCGCAGCCGCGCCCGAACAGGCCGGACAGCCGTCGCCATCCGCCCGAACAGCCGCCGTATCCGGTCCGCGGCGGCACCGCCGACGCCACGGACGTTGGCGGCTCCGCCGGCGCTGCCGGCGCCGTCGGATGGCCGAGGGGTACGCCCGTCACCGCGCGCGCGTCGGCTCCTGGGCATGGCCCCCTCCAGACCGCGCATCCTCACCGCCGGCAGTGGCCGCGCTCGTCCGCCAACCGGCCGACCAGCCCAACCGGCCGACCAGCCCAACCGGCCAACCGGCCGACCGGGCCGTGCACCTCAGCATCTCGGCACGTGGGCGTCCTCGCACCTCCGACGGTCCGAAAGCAGCGGAAGGTGCTCCTCGCGGCAAAGGCACTCGATTCCCGGCACGGCATACGGGTGCCGCTGTGGCGATATGGCCACCGACGGTAAAATTCGTCGATCTCAACCCGGGTTGACCCGGGATGGACGAGAACGGGGGCGGTGCACGTGGCGCGGACTGAAGCTGGTGGTGGACCCGGACGTCGGGGTGAAACCCTCAGTCCCACTCTTCCCAGGGAGGTCCGGCCGCGAGCAGGGAGGCGCGCTGCCAAATAAGCAAATACTGAGACCCCCCCCCGAAAAGTTGCTGTTCTGGCGGGAACGCTGGGCGTCGTGGCGGCGGTAGCGCAACGTTGGGACGTCGAGCAGAATGCCGGTGGCGAGCGCGGAGCCGGCGATGAGGGTCGCGGTGTCCTCGACGCCGCGCAGCGCGGCCCATCCCCCGACGGCGAGAAGCAGGTTCCGCCGCCACATCACCCCTGCCGGATGTACGGGTGGCAGCGTGCGGTCGGGCAGGGCGGACGCCCAGGCGACGGCGAGCGCTCCGCGTGCCAGCGGTCCGGCGGGCACGGCCAACGGCAAGGTGTGCAGGGTCCCGTCAGCGTGCAGGTCGCGGGCGTGGCCGACCGCGTAGCCGGCGTGGGCGTGGGTGGCGAGCGCGCCGCTGAGGGCTGCGAGCGCGCCGGGTTCGAGCTCGTCATCGGCGTCGAGGTTCTGCACCAGCGGCGCGGTGCACGAGCCGAGGGCGATGTTGCGGGTGACCGCGGGGCCTTCCTCGGTGCTGTGCGCGGCGATCCGGACCCGGCCGTCGTCCGCCGCTCCGCAGGCGGCCAGCGCGTCGAGAACCTCCCCGGGAGGCCCGTCGACCTGGACCCGCCACGTCCAGTGGGGATGGCGTTGGCGGTGCAGCGAGTCCCACGCCGCCGGCAGGTATCCGGCGTACTCGGCGTGTACCGCGGTGACCACATCCACCCACATGTTCGCAATATGTATCAGTCCGAGCCGAATTCGTGTGATAGATATGCCGATAAGATCCAACGGAGGGGGCACATGGACGTCGCATCGATCAACACGCGACTCGGTCGGGTGGCCTCAGCCGACTCCCGCGAGCTGGACCGGGTCTGCGAGGAGGTCGCCGCCGAACTGATCGACGCGGACGTCGAGCCCCCCTTCCGCGTCCCGTCGGCGGACTTCGTCACCGACCCCTGGCTGATCTGCGCTGACCGGTACTGGCGGCGCCGGCTGCTCCACCAGCCCACCGTCGAGGTCGCGGCCTGCTGCGCCCGCTGGCTACACGACCACACCGACCCGCCCGTCCGCCCGTCCGCCCGTCCGGACATCATCGAGAAGTGGTCGCTGGGATACGCCTTCATCACCAAGGACACCGTCGAGTCCCGCCACGACCTCACCCTCGCCACCGGCCGGATCGTCGAGACCTTCCAGGGCTCCACCGACATCTGCTACTTCGCCACGCTTTACCACGCCGGCAAGCTGCGCGCGAACTTCTGGTTCGACGAACTCCACCAGTTCCTCGAATCCTCCCTGCTCGCTGTCGCCGCCGGCCAGCACCGCGACGACCCGCTGTTCACGGGTCTACGCGCGTTCGCCGCCTTTGGTAGCCGCACCATCACCACCAGTCACGCGCTCGAGCTCCTCGGCACCGCCTGGAGCGCGGCGCCCCGCCCCCGCGCCGTCGTCGACGTCTGCCTCAACGCCCTGTGGGCCGCCCCGCCGTTCCCCGGCCAAGGCGAACAGCTGCGCCGGCACTCCGCCGAGGCCGTCGCGGAGTACCCCGACGACCACCTCTTCCGGTTCCGCCTCGCCAGCGGACAGCGCATGTGCGGCGACTACACCGACGCGCTGGCCACCATCGACACCGCGCTGCGGCTCCTGCCCGCGATCGGCGCCAGGATCAGCCACGAACTGCTCCAGGGGCAGTACCTACGGGAGCGGGCGACGATCCTGGAAGGGCTCGACCGCGCCGCCTGGAGCAGCGACCAGCAGACCCGCTGGCGTGACCAGGACACCGCCAACCGGGACCTCCGCCGGACCCTCCAGACCTCCGCCATCCGCGCCGTCGAACTCGTCACCGTCTTCACCGCGGCCATCGCGTTCGCCGTCGGCTCACTCCAGATCACCCTCACCGGCACCCTGCCCCTGCGTGATCGCGCGCTCCTCCTCGTCCTCCTCGGCGCCGGGCTCCTGCTGTTCGCCCTCCTGACAGTTGCCGGCGCCTGGATCATCACCGGCCGACACCACTCCGACCCCCGGACCACCCCACCCGACCCCG
>NZ_CAAAFS010000112.1:0-12191 GCF_900634755.1 Protofrankia symbiont of Coriaria myrtifolia | reverse complement strand
ACCCCACCCGACCCCGGCGGCACCCAGCGTTAGTCCTGGGTGGTGTACGGATCCGCATGCCATCCGAGCGCATTCAGAGCTTCGCTCAGTTGAGCGGCCAGGGCCTCAGCTCCGGTGTCGGCGACGTCGAAGAAGACCAGCGCCCCACTGACAGACCCCCCGATTCCCGGCACGGCTCGCGGGTGTCGCTGTGGCGGTTTGGCCGCCGACGGTAAAGTTCGTCGATCTCAACCGGGTTGACCCGGCATGGCCGAGGACGGGGGCGGTGCGCGTGGCGCGGACTGAAGCTGGTGGTGGACCCGGATATCAGGGTAAAACCCGCGGATCTGGCCGCGGCCTGGAAATCCGAGCCGGGGCCGGGCTGAGCCACCGACATTCAGGCCGTCGCAAGGGAGGCGTGACGAACCTCGAATCGACCATCGCATGGCGCTCACTCCCAACGATGAACCATCCCAAGTTCAGCGGAGACCCCGACCTGAGGCGTAGCCGTGCGTAGCATCTCGTAGCACATGATGCTAGGATCATGAACATGGTCCAGCCTGTCTCACGTGAGATCACCCAGCGGGAGCTCCGTAACGACTCCGGCGGGATTCTCCGCGCCGTCGAGCAGGGCTCGACGTTCGTCGTCACGCGCAACGGCAGCCCGGTCGCGGAACTGGTCCCGCTCCGACGCCGGACCTTCGTCCCGGCGGCACAGGTTCTCGCGATGTTCGCGCACGAGGCGCCACTCGACGCCGACCGGTTCTTCGCCGACCTCGACGGTGTCGTCGATCAGGGGCTTCTGGGTGAGTGAGCGCCCCGAACGCCACAGCCGAGGGCTGCTCGACACCAATGTGATCGTCCATCTCCCACGGGTGGACCCGGGCGAACTGCCGATCGAGACGGCGATCAGCTCGATCACGCTCGCCGAACTCACCGCCGGCCCGCACGCGACGGACGACCCGGTCGAACGCGCGGTGCGGATCGGACGGCTGCAACGAGTCGAGGCCGCCTACGACCCGCTGCCGTTCGACGCGGAGGCAGCCCGGCACTACGGCCCGGTGTACGCCGCCGGCCTCGCCGCGAACCGGACTCCCCGACGGCGACTGGCCGATCTCCTGATCGCCTGCGTGGCCATCGCCAACGACCTACCGCTGTACACGATCAACCCAGGCGACTTCACCGGCCTCGAACACCTGCTCCAGGTCGCTCCCGTTACCCGCCCCTGACCACAGACCAGACCAGGAACAGAAACCACACAACGCGAGCTGATCACCCACCACCCACACCGATTCCGGAACGAGTACATAAACGGCTGTTGTAGTAGCCATTTATTTTCTCAATATTATGTTGCCTCCCCTTCACACCCGCCCTCCACCCCCGCTTGCCAGAACAAGTACACAAGTGGTTGCCTGACACCTGGCCTAGGCCAAATTAGTCGTCCAGTTCCCCTGGTGAGACCCTCGCCGGCGAGATCCTGCGTACGGCGACAGGACGCGATCGCTGAAAGACGTGGAACAGATGCCATAGCAGCCCTTGATCGGCGGGACTTCTTCGTCGCACGCCGGTGCCGGCGCCTCGGACGGCCCGATGATCATAGAGTTGGCAGCCATGGCCCGTTATATGCAGATTGCCGATGATTTGGCTCGTCGTGTGCGGTCGGGGGAGATCACAGCGGGTGACGAGTTGCCCGGCGTGCGGGAGTACGCCCGGACGCTGGGAACGACGTCGACGGTGGTGCGGGCCTACCGCTATCTGGCGGATGCCGGAGTGATCACTATGGCGGACCGGCGGCGGGCACGGGTCGCCGGTGAGGGTGCGATTGAGAATATTGAGATCGGTACAGCGCCAGCCGAAACCCCTGCCGAGACATCTATCGCCTCGGGGCGGCGGCCATGGCTGACACCAGGTGTCGGAGGGATTGGGACGGCGAGCTTCCTCGCCGATGTCGGGCATGAGGTGCCGACCTCGCTGATGGCGAGCTTTGTCACCACGACCCTGGGCGCGCCGGCCGCGGCACTGGGCGCGATCGAAGGAGTGTCGGAAGGGCTGGCCGGGGCGGGCAGGTTCGTCGGCGGCGCGCTGGCGGACGATCCCGGCCGGCGGCGCGCGGTCGCGGTCGGCGGCTACACCACCACGGCGGTGTTCTCCGCACTGATCGGGGCGACCACCTCCGTAGCCCAGGCGGGGATGTTGCGGGCTGGTGCCTGGGCGGCCCGCGGACTGCGAGTACCGGCCCGCAACACGCTGCTCGCCGACGTGGTGCCCGCCACCGCCTACGGCCGGGCCTACGGGTTTGAACGGACCATGGACAACCTCGGCGCGATCATCGGCCCCTTGCTGGCGCTCGGTCTGGTGTCGCTGGTCAGCGTGCGCGCCGCCGTGCTGATCTCGGTCGTTCCCGGTCTGCTGGCGGCGCTCGCGATCGTCTACGCGATCCGGCAGGCAAAGCTGCCACGGGCCACCGGGCGCCGCCAGTTGCGGTTCCAGATCCGGCCGGTGCTGCGCGGGCAGCTCGGCCGAGTGCTGGCGGGGTTCACCGCCTTCGAGGTCGGCAACGTGGCGGGCACCCTGCTGATCCTGCGCGCCACCGATCTCCTGGCCGCCGGCCACGACACGGACGCGGCCACCCGGATCGGGATCGCGCTGTACATCGCCTACAACATCGCCGCGACGGCCGCGTCCTTTCCCGCGGGTGGGCTGTCCGACCGGATCGGCCGTCACGGCCCGCTCCTGGTCACCGCCGTCGGAGTAGCGACGTTTCTGGTCTCCTACCTGCTGTTCGCGGTCTCCGGACCGGTGATCTGGCTGCTCGGCGTGGCCTTCGTGCTCGCCGGAATCGGGATCGGCTGCGCGGAGACCGCCGAACACGCGGCCGTCGCGGCCCTCGCGCCCGACGAGATCCGAGGGTCGGCGTTCGGGCTGCTCGCCACCGTCCAAGCGGTCGGGAACCTCGCCGCGAACGTCGTCGCCGGCCTCCTGTACACCATCGCCTCGCCCACCCTCGCCTTCAGCTATCTCGCGGCCTGGATGGTGCTCACGCTCGCGCTTCTCCTGTCGGTGACAGTGGCACGGAGCGTCAAAAAACGGCCTGATGCCCGCCATACACGGCCTCTCACCTCGCCGGAACCACGCAAGCCCCTCTGAGCCTCACCCGGCTCCGCCGTGACAGGGCCGCTCCGGAAACGCCGGGACGTCAGACCGGTCACGTCCATGCCCGCGGAACGACCGCGATCATGCTCGCGAAACGACCGTGACCATGGCTTCAAACTGACCGTGACCATGGTCGCGGAACGACCGTGACCATGGCGTTAAACTGACCGCGACCATGTGTTTGGGCCGACCGGAGGAGGCTGGGATGACAGCCGGGCAGCCGGGTCCTGACCTCTTCCCGAGACATGCCACGGACCTTGTGTCGGCGGCACTCGGGGACACCCGGGTGGTCGTCGTCGGCGGCGCGCGGCAGGTCGGCAAGAGTACGCTCGCCCAGATGGCGGCCGACGCGCGGGCCGACGCGCGGGCGCTCTACCTGGACGACGACGCGGTGCGGGCGGCCGCGGAGTACGACCCCACCGGCTTCGTGAACCATGACGGCCTGGTAATGATCGACGAGATCCAGCGCGTCCCGCAACTGCTGCTTCCGATCAAGCACGAGGTCGACCGGCATCCTCGCCCCGGTCGTTTCCTGCTCACCGGGTCCGCTCAGCTGTGGGCACTGCGTGACATTCCGGATCTGCTGCCCGGGAGGTCCGAGACCGTCGAGCTGTGGCCGCTCTCCCAGGGTGAGATCGACGGCGAGCCCGACGGTTTTGTCGACGCGGTCTTCGCCGACGCCGAACCGTCCTTGGCGCGCAGTGACCTGCGTCGTACGGACTACGTGGCGCGCGCGCTCCGAGGCGGGTTCCCCGAGGCTGTTCGCCGGGCCGACGCCCGGCGGCGAGCACGGTTCTTCGACTCGTACATATCGGATCTCATCAAACGCGACATCCGCCAGATCTCCGAGATCGAACGGGTCGCGGAACTGCGCGGCCTTGTTCAGGCGCTGGCCGCCACGGCAGGAGGAATCCTCGTACCGGCCAGGCTCAGCAACGACCTCGGAGTACCTGTCACCACCGTCCGAAGACATCTCGCGGCGCTCGAGCTCATATACATCGTCCGACGGGTTCCCGCCTGGTCGAAGAACCTGACGGCCCGTGCCACCGCGAAACCAAAGATAATATTTGTCGATTCGGGGCTGGCCGGCCATCTGACAGGCATGTCGCTGCGGCGGGCTTCTCATCCGACAGCCGCCGTCGGGCCGCTCATCGAGAACTTCGTGCTCGGCGAGCTGGCCCGGCAGCTCACCTGGTCCGAGGAGCCGGTGTCGCTGTTCCACTACCGGGACCGGGATCGCCACGAGGTCGACGCGGTACTGGAACGGGCATCAGGCGAGATCGTCGGCATCGAGGTAAAAGCAGCCGAGACGGTACGCGCCGACGACTTCCGTGGGCTGCGCCAGCTGGCGGAGCAGACCGGCGACCGTTTCCACGCCGGTTATGTCCTCTATGCGGGCGGCGAGGTGCTCCGCTTCGGCCCACACATGCGAGCCGCCCCGATCTCGGCGCTGTGGGCCACTCCAGGCTCACCCGGGTGAAATCGGCGCGGTCAGTTCTTGAATGTTCGTAGCGTCTGCTCCGCGTGATTCCCACCCGAAATTTTAGCAGCATTGACGGCAGAACGACCAGTAGCCACCGACGCCTCATACGTTCTCGGGTAGCCGACGCCTTCAGCTCTCCGGAGAAGGAAAAACCGCCGCGGAACAGGCATTCATTCGATCCATGAGCCCAGCCGGCCGGGTCCTGCGGTATGCCTCGCCGTGCGCGTAATCGTGACCTGGCACCTTGCATGCCATCTCCACCGCGTCGACCGCCTGCTGCGCTATCGCGGCAACCATCGACGCCTACGCTGCGTGATAGCGTCATCACGTGGATGGATGACGACGTCCTCGACGACGGCCGCCGGTACACGTCGACCCCGAGGACCGGCAAGAACCTCGAAACGAAAGCCGGCTGCCACGGACACATCACCTGGGAATCGACTGGTTTGACCGCTTGTGCGCAAGCTTTGACCGGAGTCCGCTTACCTGAAGACATTGGCCTCCTCCTATTTCAGGGATGGCCCCTGGCCACGTGGCGCTCAGGGAGCACCCGACTCGCATCTGAGCGGTTTATGCGCTTCCGCACGCCCTATCCACTTTGCCGCGGCGAAGAAAAAGACCATGAAAATGCCGGGATCTCCGGCGGACAGCACGTGCCGGCCGCCCCACATGCTCGGTCGGCGATAGTGAGAGGACGGGCTTCGTGAGCCACCCGCAGGAAGACGGCACGATCAACGCGGTCACCGCGGCACAGTTGAGCCGGATCGCCGAAAGCGGCATCTATACCTCGGCCACCTCTCTCGACCCGGCCGCCGTCAACGTCGCGCAGGCGCTGATCGCCGCGCTGAGCGGCACGGCTGAGAAGGCGCTGCTGACCCCTGACCTCCAGAAGCTGACGGAGCAGGTGCGGCAGACGGCGAGCGTCGACTTTCTCCGGATCACCGCCACCGACGGAGTACGGCTGTCGGCACACACGATCAGGCTCAGGACCTCGGAACCCCGACCCGTGGTGATCGTGCCCTCGGGCTGGACGCCCTTCGGCTGGGCCCTGTTCGAGTACACGTACCTCCAGCTGGCGCTGCGCGGCTACCACGTGCTGGCCTACACCCCGCGTGGAATCGGCTTCACCGGCAGCCCGTTCACCTCCGAGGGCACGATCGATGTGGCCGGGCCCTCGGACTGGACCGATGGCTCAACCGTCATCGGCTACGCCCAGCAGCACTTCGGCCCGAGCCGGATCGCCTTCCTGGGCGAATCGTACGGTTCGGGTATCAGCCAGCTGGTCGCGGCGCACGATCCGGCGGGGCGCGTGGACGCGGTCGTGGCCCTGAGTACCTGGGGCGACCTGGCCGCGAGCCTCTACCAGCACGACACCCGGCATCTGGCGGCGGTGACCGCCCTGATCAACTTCACCGGTGGCCCGGTCGAGCAGAAGTTCGACGCTGCCACCCAGCAGATTCTGGCGGATTTCCAGGCCGGCCAGAACCTCGACGACGTAGTGGCGTGGGGCACGGAGCGGGCACCGTCGTCGTATGTCGAGCAGACCAATGCCCGCGGCATTCCCACGTTTTTCTCCCACACCTGGCACGAGACGCTGTTCCCGGGCAACCAGGTCGTCGAGCACTTCGACCGGCTGACAGTGCCGAAGCGGCTGAACCTGTGGATCGGCGACCACGCCGCACCCGAGGGCGCCGGCCTGACCATCCCGTTCAGCGGGCCGAACCTGCCGGTCGACGAGGCATTCGCCTGGCTGGACCACTATGTGGGCGGGCTCGCCAACGACGTACCCGACTGGTCCCCGGTCAACAGCCAGATCATGTTCACCTACCGGACCAGCACCGATCCGCAGACCGGGAAGAACGTCATCACCGAACCGGCCATCCGCGAGCCCAGAGCGTCCTGGGAGGATGTCACCACCTCCACCGAGCGGTGGTACCTGACCGCCACCGCGTCGGGCAGCCGTGACGGCGGTCTGCACACCGCTCCGGAAACGGGCTGGACCCGGGAGTTCACCGCCGGGCAGCTGACCGAGGCCACCGCGGTGGACGCCATCATCACGACCGGCCAGGCCGAGTGGAAGGGCAACCCGAAGAGCTACAACACGGACAAGTTCGACCGCCAGAACCTCGCGGTCTGGACCAGCGCTCCGATCACGGCAGACAGCCACGGCGACGCAGCCCGCCGGATCCGAGGCATCCCCGAGCTCACACTGACCGTGCGCAGCTCGGCCCAGTCCACGACCCTGGTGGCCTACTTGTTCGACGTCAGCCCTGACAACACGGCCCGCATCATCACGCACGAGCCCCTCACACTCACCGACCTGACTCCCGGGCAGGACCACAACATCACCTGGAGGCTGCAGGCCGCCGGATACGACCTGGCCCCGAACCACCGGCTGATGCTCGCCGTCACCAGCAAGGACCCGCTCTACTCGGACGCGAGCGTCGACGGCAGCACCACAACGATCAGCTCGCCCGACGGCAGTGCCGCATACCTGACGTTGCCCCTGGGCTGACCCAGCAGCACCGCGGGGGGCGGGAGCCACGCACACCAGCCGGCCTCGCCCCCGCCAGGACCCAGCCCCACCAACTCGCCGCAAGCCCGCCGATACGCCTACGCTGACAGGGCCACAAAGTCGTACGCCAAGTGGATCTGGCGAGTCGGTCACTGCCCGCGGCCGTATCCTGTGCTCTGTGAGCATCTTGCGGGACGAGCTGCACAGACTGATCGACCGGCTGCCCGAATCGCAGATGGCGCCGATCCTGGCTCTCGTGCGCGAAAGCACCCCGACCGAGGACGGCAGCGACGAGTAGCCGCTGCCGGACTTCGTGGGTTCCCTGTCCAGCAGCAAGGGCGACCTCGCGGCTTCGTCCCCCGGGTAGATATCACGTCCCTCGGCGAAGCCGATCAGAGATCGGCGAGCCGGCAAGCCAGCGAGTGCGCCGCCAGGGACTTGAACCCCGAACTCGCAGATTAAGAGAAAAGAGCGGTTCGTCCGCTGATGTCCGTGGACGTCCGCCGTGTCGGCGTGACCTGCGCTCGCCGTCCGCCGGTGCTCCTGCTCGTCCGCCGACGTCCGCCGGCTTGGGTACAGCAATAGGTACACTTGGACGGATCGGAGCGAGTGCCGACGCGTTCCACGCTACAAGCTTGGGGAACCTGTGGACCTGCAATCGCCGACCTGGCCGGGAACGTTCCTGCCCAGGTCCGCGGCGATTTCATGCTCGCCGTAGCGCCCCGGTCCGACCCGGTGGGCACCGTTGCTACGGGTTCGCGGCCGGCACGGCGATCCCTTCCTCATCAGCTGGGGGTCATCCTCCAGAAACCCTCACGACGATCATAACCAAGCCTAAAAGCGCTCTGTAACGCGTCGGCAGCGTCATGTAGAAGGATTGTGGAGCCGTCCACAAACTCCGGTAAAGGTAGGAAATCGAGACGTCGACTGAAGAGCGAATCGGGGGCAGTTGGTCGCCTGAAATGTCCTAGTCCGCGTCGTACTGCTGTTAACCGACGTAGATCTTCAGCAAGATCGGAAGAAATCCAGTCGCGACGGAACGCTTCGTCAACCAAGGGGCCAAGTCCCCAATGCTCCCATCCTTTCGGCTGCCCATTTAAGAGGTGGCCAAATAAGCCGGCAAGCTCTCTTTCGCAGAATATGTGAGCCGATGCAATCGCAGCCAACGGTAGATGATAGACATAGCAGTAGATCGCCTCGGTGAGAGCGATTTTCGCTTCCTCGCCACCTGAATGCGCGCCATAGTCATAGCCGGATAACCATGCAGCTACATGACGGCTGCGCTCCACGCGACCAGCGCGATCTTCTTCATCAACTCGCGCATGCTGCTGCCAGAAGTCGTCCATAGCGGCTGATCGTATCGATGCTCTCGGTCCTACGAGTCTCGAACCCCACTTTCAACCCGCCCCTTGCAACAGTCGGTACCCCCCATCCACTCCGTCCGGGCTCGTCCGCATAGTCGGCCGTGCTGGCCCTCGGGTTCGATCGCGTACGCCGTTGTTCGAGTGTGTCCACCGACTGGACTACACGGTTGGCTCGCGACTCGCGAGCCAACCCTTCCGATTACAAGACAGGGGCAAGCCCATCTGTGGAGGGCCGCCCGCGTTCGTCACGTTGAGCCTGTGTGGTTTGCGGTTCTTTCAGCTGCAGCACAGTGCACAATGCCGACAGTATATCCCCGGCTGATCACCGCGGCGCGATAAAAGATTCGATGGCAAACTGACCTGCACCACAGGTGTATCCCGCGCGTAGAGGCTCGGCAGCCCAATTCCTCATCAGTTTCCGCGTCTCATGAACAAGAGGAATATTCATACAAACGATCACGCCGGTTTGCAGCCCAACACTACCGAGAAAAATTAAGATCCTCGTCTCGCTGCACAATGTATACGATCAATGCCCCGGCCCAATGAATACATAACCATGCGGTTGCTTCGTCCGTGGTGTTTCCATGTGCATCTCCCTGGGAGTTTCTGATTTCAGAGAGTGCACTGAACCCATCGACAGCCCTTCTCAAGGACCGCTCCTGGGCCTGACCAAAGTAGCCTTTCTTGCGAGCCTCGCCGAGAAGTGAAGGAAGTTGCCCTTGCTCGTACCCGAGAACAATCCTCAGCGCGAGTTCTACGGCCGCATTCGCATCGGTGACCGCGTCGCCCCAATGGCCTTCTGAAAGTTCTTTGAGTCCGTCTTGATACTGACGTTCAACCTCGCTGAATCTCTTTCTCCCATGGAGAAGTGTGAGCGCGGGTTGAACTACGGCCGCATGGAGCTCTTGCGACTTCTTCCGAACAATCTGGCCGTCGACTAGATCGTACGCCATCTTGTTCTCGCGGAGACGAATTGAGACGGTGCGAACTAGCGTTAGGTACGCTTTATAGCTGCCGTACGATCGTTCTGTCAGATCCATCGTTATATGGATGATATCCATGATCTGATCCGCTTTCGCCCTCTTCAGAACAAACGTGCGGAAGTCGTCCTCTGGTATCAAGTTCGGCCCAACGAGAAATGGCACACCGTACTCGCGAACGAGAATCGACCCGATTTCTTTCTCAAAATTTCGGCGAAGCTCATCCGATAGATCATTGATCAAATCGAGGACCTGATGCCGGAACTCGCTCGTGGCCTCTTCAGTGAAATACTCGACATAGTCACCGCGAGCCCTGGCCTCTTCCTCGGCCACCTCGCTCTCGCGCTTAGTAAACAGTCGTCTCACGATCTGTACCATACCGGACAGGCAAGCCCTTCTCAGTAGTCATCTCGAGGGAAGACTGTGCGCTGGCAATACCCGGCAAGCATGGCCGACCGTACGTCTACTCACCGCGGCGTTCGTCTGCCGCGGGGCTGGACCTCTGCCTTGCAAAGTCGGTACAGTTCGTCCGCCGGTGTCCGGGGTCGTCCGCACAGTCGGCATGGCCTGGGCGCCGACTCCGCGTCTGTCCGTCGGCGTCCGCTGATGTCTGCCGGCTGGGCTACACACTTGGCTACAGACCCGACGCGCCAACCTCTTGATCCGTAGCCCTCGGCGATACATCCATGGATGTCCACCAACGTCCGTCGATGCAGGTCACGGGCTTGGGACCGTTCACCGACGTCCGTGGTCGTCCACACCCATTGCAGTACAACTGCAGTACATAAGCCGCCGGGATGCCTCTCACCGAGCGTGCAGCAGGCTTGGGGATTTGCAGAGGTACGAATGACGCGTTGGCGGAGGTCCGTCGACGTCCGTCGAGTTTGCTGAACGCGTCTCGGTCGTCCGTGCTCGTCTTCCGGCCTTGCTGTCATCGGTAGCTGTCCGTGTGAGCGGCCATGCGGAGTCGCGCTGTGGATCGCCTTCGACCCGGCAAGCGGCCGTGGGTCCGGCCGGCTGCCCCATAGACCAGCTGAGGTGCTACTGCTCGACCTGACGACACCGAACCTCGCTGGTTACCGGCGTGGCATATGGGCCATGGGTGAACCTTGTCTTGAAATAGGGCATCTGTTGTTTGTAGTCAAGTTTCGGATACCGCGTCACTGTTATGACCGGACCGAGACTAGTATGCGCGACGTGTGTGCTGCGACTGGGGCGGCCATACGCAAGGGGGGGAACGTCACCCTTAGCGCGTTGGCCGACGAGCTTGGGTCTATTTCGGTCATGCTTGAATGGGCTGTCGAGAATCAATATCCGCTCGATGCCGACGCAAGCATCCTCCTTCTGGGAGACGATGGAAAGGTAAGGTCCAACGACGATCTGATTTTTTACAACCAACCCACGGGCGCTGAGGGGGCAGTCAGAATCCGTGGTAAGACTTCCTCCATCGAGGAGCGATACACCGCCTTCGCGGATATCGTCGAAATCGATATGGATGATCTGCCGGACAGCGTTGAGCGCCTCGTTCTTGCTGCCAGTCTTGACGGCGAAGAGGGAGGCTGCTTCGGTCGGCTAGCATACTTGAGGCTACGCCTTCTGAAGGGCTCCGACGCAGAAGAGCTGATTCGTTTCGATATATCTGATGCAACTGTCGAGACCGCGTTTGTCTTTGGTGAGATCTATCGGCGTGCCGGGCAGTGGAAGTTTAGGGCAGTTGGTCAAGGGTACAAAGCCGGCCTAGCTGCGCTCGTGACCGACTACGGTATCGAGGTCGAGCCAAATGATGACCAAGGACTTCAACCTGGCGAGGATGAATCTGAAGCGGACGCAGACGATGCGGCAGCGGTCAAAGATAATGGAGATACTACGGCTGATTCGGGGCTTGCCTCGGACGGCCAAGGTGCCGATGTAGAGTCGCAATCAGTTGAAAGCGCTCGTTCGGGTCACTCGCCTGCTGTTGCGGGACGTACCCAAGCGATCAGTACCAAGAAAAGGAGAACTGCTCGCAGGTTGTCTTCATCGAGAAGGCGACGCGTAGCATCTTCTGGCATTGACCAGAACTGGCAAGCCGCCCGGCTCTTTCCAGTAGCCGGAATCGGTGGCGCAGAGGAACAGGAGAGACGCGCAACCTCGGCACTCCTTGCTGTCATATCCTCGGTCCGCGAGTTCGGCCGATCCATCACAACGCGGTTCGGAGCGCCCGCCGGTCAAATCGATACATTTATCGAGGTGCCCTTCGTCCTGTCGGATCAGCCTTACGTACCGGACGGTCTGATTAGGGTGAAGCGAGGCCAGCGTGTCTGGCAGGCACTCGTTGAGGTGAAGACCGGGACCGCTGAGCTTCGCCAGGATCAGGTTGAGACGTACTTGGACATTGCACGAGAGCAGAGGTTCGACGCTGTTCTTACGATCTCTAACCGCATTGCAGCGGTTGGTGAGCGGCACCCAGTGCCGATCGATGGGCGAAAAACGAAGAAGGTCGGAGTCCATCATCTCTCATGGGCTGAGGTCCGCTTTTACTGCCAGCTATTGATAGAGAACAACGGCGTGGCGGATCAGACTCAAGAGTATATTCTGACCGAATTTCTTCGCTATCTTGAGCACGCGCGTTCCGGTGCCCACATGTTTGACGATATGGGCCCTCATTGGGTGCCTGTCAGAGACAGCGTGGCTAACGGTACGTTGCGACCTTCAGACAAGGGTCTACCCTTCGTTAC
>NZ_CAAAFS010000111.1:7733-18919 GCF_900634755.1 Protofrankia symbiont of Coriaria myrtifolia | reverse complement strand
GCCGTCCCTGGATGCCCGCGATCAGCTAACTCAAGATCAAAAACTACCTGACTAGTTACCGTTACAGAACGCTTTGATCAACTGACACGATACCTATGCCTCCATCTTGGCGGACAGCTCGGCCTAGAGGTTGTTCCTCACCTTCATCGGAAGGCGGAGGCCGTACAGAGACGTCAACTGTTGGCCGACGAGATTTGTAGTCAGGGCACGCTGTCTAGCATGATTCGGGTTCCGGACACGGTCGGACCAGTCGGAATAGTCACCGATGTTCGGGCAGGTCGGATAAGTTGTTCTGTTGGGATTGAAGCACCTCGCCAAGGCCGTCCGCTAACCCGCGTCAATTGGATTCTCCGACAACTCAAGGACGCTACCGGAAATCTTCGCATTGAAGCTTACTATCCTGGATCTCGGGACGCTGGATCGGCAGAGCTATTGTCTGTCGCACGCCAGAAACCTAATCTTCTGGTCGCTGATCCCGCTCGCGACATCCGATCATTTAAGATATCACTCAGCGCGCCTCTCGGAACAAAGCGTGGTCTTGGAAAGGGAACTTTCATCACCTCGACAGTCGAAACGCTGGAAAAGTTTTATGAGGAGGTGGTTCAGAACTTGCGCGAATGGCGGAGCTCTGCTGATATATCTTCCGTAGAGACGCCTTCGGAGTAGGATACGGCGGCCGATATCGTGATTAATTGATCAATTCTCGGTCGACCGCCTCCCGATTTATCCCGACCCTAAGTCGTCATTAGGCTTGTGTCCGTTGCCGTCGCGCATATAGGGCACATGCCGCTGGTCAGGATGATCGGTAGGCGGTCGACCGCCGCGACGGTGTGTAATCCAAAGCCAGGGATCGACCTGCGGATTATGAGATCGTCGATGGTTCGTCTGCCGACATCCGCGAACGTCCACCGGTGCAGCTCACGCAGCTGGCGGCGTCCGTGGACGTCCATGAGCATCCGCCGTTGTCCGTGGGCTTGGCTGCCATCTGCTCATGCGGTCTCGCCCGTCCATTCGGGTGTTGCTTACGTCTTCGGCAGCACATAACAGTATCGGGTCGCAAGTAGGTCTGATCGGGACGGGGTCCAGGGAGACCACTCGCGCCAAGTGCCTCCACTGGCTACTATGTGACCATCTTCTGTTCGACTCCAGGAGATATCGTCGACCACGACGAGCACTGAGTCCGGGTAGTCTTCGGCGTGGCGTACTTCGTTATCTGTGAGCTCGACAGCCTCGCGGCGGGTTGCGCTGCCCTTTACCTCGATGTGTACCGTCTCATCGCCCCGGTGCGCTTCAACGTCCCAAGAACGAATGGAGCCGACGTCAGTGACGCTGTATCCTCTGCTGGTGAATTTGGTTATAACTGTATCAACAGCACGCCTTTCGATCGCCTCCCGCACTGCAGTGTCAGCTAGGCGTCCAGCCCCACGATTGGACGTCGGGCGGATCTCTTCATCTGCGAGGGAGCTGTTGGTAGGAGGGCAGGGTCAATCTATTCTATTTATTTCGCATTCGTCTATCCAGCGTGCGAGGATACTAAATGCCGCCAGATACTCGAGGCACATTTCCTTAGACCATGCGACTTCCAACTCGTGTGCCGCTATATTGCGAATCCCTGCATAGCGGCCCTGCGAAAAAAAGCGAGCGCCGCGCATTCTGTTTTTCCAGGTTGCAGTCTGACGATCTCCAGGAAATCAGAGTCGCGGCGCATCCCGCTTCGGGTCGTCCTCGCTAAATAAGTTTTGCAGCAATGTATCGTCTGATACATCGAACCGGCGTACTTTTTTCTGTGTGTTTCCTGATACGGCTCTTGCTGCTTGCTCGACGGCCTGCCGGTAATGCCCCCCTTGCCAAAGACTACTGGCGGCGTAAAAGATCCATGGGTGTAACTGGTATGCGCCAAGGTCCATTTGCAGCTGCGAGTAATGAGTGTGAGGCGAGTGGGAGGTGGCAGCGCGGGAGAACGGTGGGTGCTTCGCATGTAGTATCGGCGCGCGTCTAGATATGAGGCTACCAAGAAAGTTTGCAATTTCCGGAACCAGGGAGGAGCTTTTTTGTCCTACTGGGAGGGTGTTTGAAGAATTGGAAGAGTCGAGAGTGTGAGGTGATTTCGATTGGCGAGATCGTACCCGATATTGTGCTAACCACCAGATGGAGCATGGCAGTATTCCGAATACCGCCGCAGCGCCGAGTGCGTTCCCCCAGCGAGCGGCAGGTGCGTAATCCGTGTATGGATCAGAGGTAAAGATCGCGAGGAAACTGACTGTGGCGATCGCCAGAGCTATCCAGAAGGGTGCACGTCGACGGCGCACCCATCGCCCAACCCCTCGCCACATCAACCCTCACCAGTCCTTCCCCAACATGCCTGGAGCGCGCGGCAATCTTGTCACATCGGTGTCTGATCCGATGCGGAGGCGACCACAGAAGAGTGCTGCGACTGGCAGGCTGTACGGGTCGGGCTGTCCGGTGAGCGCAGCGCCCTGGTTCAGTCCTCCCAGCTGTGCGCTGGCGTGCCCTCTGCTCGGTTGTGCGTGTGTCCCCGGCGTGCGCGGCGGTGATCAGCGTCGGACAGCCAACCGGTGAGGAGCGTGAACGTGTCCGCCGTCCGGATTCCCGGTGAGATTTTGCGCGGTGGCGGGTCGGCGACGCGCCCGGCGAGCATGGCCGTCCACGGCCACGCGCAGCCGGCCGCGCGGCGCGGCCCGCCGCCGCGCCTTGATCCTAAAACGGATAATTCGGCAGTCAGTCAGCCTCGACGTAGCCAACGTCGTCCGTCGGGCTGTGTCGCTGATCGCCGGTCCGGGTTCGGCGTGGTCAGGCTGCGGTGGTGGCGAGGGCGGTGCGGTCGATGCGGGAGACGAGTTCGCGGGCGTGGGTGTTGTGCTGGTACGGGGCGAGTCGTTTCCGCAGGTCGGTCATGGCGGTGACGTAGCGGGCGGAGATGGGGACTCCGGCGGCAATGTCGATCGCCGTGTGGCCGGCGGTGATGGCGCCTTCGAGATCGTTTTGCTGGGTGAAGCTGACGGCGA
The DNA here is from genome assembly GCF_900634755.1 of Protofrankia symbiont of Coriaria myrtifolia. Lineage (NCBI taxonomy): Bacteria > Bacillati > Actinomycetota > Actinomycetes > Frankiales > Frankiaceae > Protofrankia > Protofrankia symbiont of Coriaria myrtifolia. Next base: position 15,893 of record NZ_CAAAFS010000111.1, on the reverse strand, counting down.
CGACGGTTTGGCTCAGCGCCCCGCGGCGTCCCCGGTTCTGCTTACGGGCGGCCTCGACGGACTGGCGGGCGTAGCGGTGGGCCTCGGTCGGGTCGCCGATGTCGCGGAGACTGTTCGCGATCTCCCCGGTGACGTAGGGCTCGTCGATGAACTTCGCCCATTCGGGTTCGTTCGCCGAGTTGATGCGATCGAAGGTCTTCTCGGCCTGCGCGATCGTCGCGGCGGTGTCGGTGGAGCGGCCCAGGACCGACAGGGCGCGGGCTTCCAACACGTACAGGTCGGTCAGGGCGGCGGGGGCACGCAGACCACGCAGGCCGTGGCGGCCGGCGCGGGCGAGCCGGAGCCCTTCGTCGGGGTGCCCGAGTTGGGTGGCCTGGTCGGAGAGTCCGGCCAGGACATGGGCGCCGAGCATCCGGTTACCGGCGGCGTCGGCGAGCCGGAGGGACTGGATCAGGTAGCGCTGCGCGATGCCGTGTTGGCCGGAGTCGAACGCCATCCATCCGGCGAGATAGGTCTGTTCGGCGGCGACCTCGAAGAGGGCCTGGCGGACGGGCTCGGGGTGGGATTCCTGCAGGAGCGGGAGGACGTGTTCGGTGAGGTACTGGGCGACGGTGCGGCGGGCGATGTCCCCGCCGCCCTGGATGACGTCCATTTCCTGGAACACGCCGAACATGTTGCGGATGGACTCGACCGCGGCCATGTCCGCGTGGGCGGGTCGTCCGGCGTCGGCGGCGTCCAGGCTGGTCAACAACCAGTCCCGGCTGGGGCCGGCGAGCGCACCGAGAACGAATGATGAACGAAGCAGCATGTCCCGACGGCGCACGTCGGCCCTCCCGAGTGACAGTGCGGCTCGGCTGGTGGAGCTCCTGCGTCAGCATCGGGTGGTGCAGGCAGGCGAACGGTTCGAACGCGGCGACGCCTGGACTGAGACGGGTCTCGTGTTCACCTCGTCGATCGGTACCCCGCTGGAACCACGGAACGTCAACCGCCGGTTCGATCAGCTCCGGGAAAAGGCCGGACTCCCCTGGCTCCGCCTACATGATCTTCGTCATGCGTTCGCCTCGATGCTGTTCTCCGAAGGCGTGCCCGCGCGCACGGTCATGGAACTACTCGGACATTCGACCATCCAACTGACCATGAACACGTACACCCACGTCATGCCCGAGACCCAGCGGGACGCCGTGGGCCGTCTGGACCACCTGTTCACCGGCGACAGGCCCACGGACGAAGAGGACGACAACGCGGACGAAGCCGGAGGCCCCGACCCCACCGACACCGACACCGACACCGACCAACAGTGATCGATTGCAGATGGGTACACCGTTGGGTACATTGATCTTCAGGCGGCCATCACCAAGAGTGATAAATGCAGGTCAAGAAGGGTGCGCCGCCAGGGACTTGAACCCCGAACCCGCAGATTAAGAGTCTGCTGCTCTGCCAATTGAGCTAGCGGCGCGTGTCGCGTGCTGTGCGCTGCGACGGGTCCGAATGTACCAGGCTCTGGCGGGGTCGGGGCCCACGGGTAGGCCCCGACCGGACCAACTTGGCCACATCGGCCTCAGGGCTTCTCGCAACCGAAGCCGTCGTGATCGCTGTCGAGACGGAACGGGTCCGGAGAGAGCACCCGGACCGGCCCGGTGACGTAGTTGGGGCCGTTCCCGGAGCCGCCCGCGCAGTCGTAGTCGCCGATCCCGTCCTTCAGGCACACGTCCGGATAGGCCGGGTTGCAGACAGCGGGAGGCGCGGCCGGTGCGGTGGTGGGTGCCGGTCGCGCCGGGGCCGCGGCGGCCTGTGCGGGCGTCCGCGCGGGTGCGGCCGGCGGTGAGACGGATCGTGATGTCGTGATCACGGCGACGGGGATGCCAGGAGAGGCAGGAGTATCGGATGCCGTCACGACGGGCAGGGGCGGTTGTGTCGGCTGACCGGCGACCGCCAGCGGCTCGGCCGCGGACAGCGGAGCGCCGACAGTCGACGACGCGGACGTGGGCGATGGGCTCACGACCGCGCTCGGAGCGGCCGACGCCGACACCGCCGCCTGATCGCTTTTCGGAGCCAGTGCCGTGAGGACGAGAAGCCCCAGGAAGCTCGCCCCGGTGACGATTCCAGCGCTCCGGCGGTTGTGGATTCGCGCCTGGTGCAGGTGACCGCGCACCAGCCCGACAAATCCGACAATCATGATGATTAATGCCAGTAATATACAAAAGGCCAACACGTGGTCCCCCCATGTGTGCGTGGCCAGCGACTCTACAGCGCAGGTGGATCGCGCTCGGTCTCTGGGTGGTCCCGCAAAAAGCCTGCCGGACCTGCACACATGGCGCTCGTACCCGGTGCTCGCGGAGCGTGGCGGCGTGGCGGCCTGCCGGGATCCCGCGCTGTCACGGGCCCGAGTCGTCTCGGGCCTCGCCGGCACCGGTTGGACGTCCGGTCACTCCCAGCAGGGACCCGACGCTCAACCGGTGCCGGCCACCGGGCCGCCCAGCCCACGGGCGTCGCGGGCACCGTCCACGCGGCCGACGGTGCTACGCGCTGACGGCGGATTCCTCCGGCGCTGGGTCGCCGAAACGCCAGCCGGGCGCGATACGGCGCTGGAAGAAGGCGCGGAACTCGCGGACGGACGGGCCGTCCGGCTTCACCCAGAGGGTTTTCTCGGGATGCCGCAGCCAGCGCAGCACGTCGATGTCGGCGTAGACGTTCCGCCGGACCGTCAGCCACATCATGCGCGCGATCAGGTGGTTGAGCGGCGCGAACAGCGGGCCGGGGAGTATTTTGCGGACAATGACCCGGTAGCCGAAGAACATCAGGTCGTCCCGGACGGGGGTGCCGCCGAGAACAATTGTCAGCAGCGGGCCGGAGCGGTCGACCGTGGCGTCCTTCTGCGTCCGGTAGAGCGACGCGGACGGCCCGATCATCTCGATGAACGCGAACGGCTTGAACCAGCGCTGGACCTTCTTCATGCCGGTCGCGTCGGCAGGCCGCAACTGGTATTCCAGGCGGTCTTCCTTGTTCACCAGGATGGCGTACTCCAGCTTTCCTACGCCCTTGTGCGCGACCGGGAAGTGGTAGATGTCGGAAACGTGTTCCGCGACCGGCAGCAGCGTTCCCCGGGCGGTGTAGATCTGGCCCTTGAGGTTCAGGTACTTCTTGGAGTCGGCGTAGGGCACCTCGACGAACTCGCCGACCGGTTCGGGGCCGTACCAGAACCAGATGTTCCCGGCGTGCTCCCGGACGGGGATCGCGCGCTGGCCGGCCCGCGGGGGGATCTTCGCCTGGTCCAGCCCGGGGATGACCTCGCAGCCGCCGTCGGTCCGGAACTCCCAGGCGTGGTAACCGCACTTGATCCGGTCATCGACCACGGTGCCGCAGCGGCCGAGGTCAGCACCCATGTGGCAGCACTGGCTGTCCACCATGCCGACCCGGCCGCTCTTCCCGCGGAAGAGCGCGAACTGGTGGGACATGAACTCGACGGGCAGCACCTGGCCCGGTTCGAGATCCTCACTGTACCTGGCGAAATACCAGCCGAACGGGTAGTCGGTCTTCTGTTCCTCGCCGAAGGACTGACCCTCAAGCAGCCGCCTGTCGTATTTCTTGAGTTGCTTCTGCCATTTCGACTTCGCCACGGGTCCTCCGCGAGTAATACTTGGAGAAAAATGGGTGTACACGAGAGATAGCCGGCGAGATGGCCTTGTATTATCGGCCGGTTGACCGCACCGGGCGGTAACGCATGATCGACATTAGCATGCGGCCCGCGACAGATCCCGAGGATGCCGCTGCGTGATGGAAACAACAAGCGACGCACGGCAGCGAGGTAACATGGTAACGGCCATGTTTCGAACGGAGGGCACCCACCCGGGAGCTATCCGTTACCCGCTGTACCCCCAACGGCGGCCGGTTTCCCGCGAGGTATGCTCTACCCGTCCGAGACAACAGCAAAGCAACCGCGGGCCCGTATGTCGCCCACCGCACACCGAAGCCGCCGGCGCGATTGTTCCGGCTATTCTGTCGTGGCCGGAACCAGTGAAATCACAGGCTGTTCCCGACTGCTGGAAAAATGTTCGACGCGCAACCAGGAGCCGTCCACACCGGCTCATGCCGGCTCATGCCGCACGTTCACCTCGGTGCGCACCGGTGCATGTCCGTTCGCACCCGGCTCACCCGGGGTCGGGGCCGGGGTCGGGACCGGGGTCCACGTCCACCCAGTTCAGGGTGCGTTCGACGGCCTTGCGCCAGCCCGCGTAGCCGCTTTCGCGCCGGTCCGCCGACCAGCGGGGCTCGAAGCGGCGCTCCTCCCGCCAGTGCGTGGACAGCTCACCGGTGTCCTTCCAGAAGCCCACGGCGAGGCCGGCGGCGTACGCGGCGCCGAGCGCCGTCGTCTCGGCGACCACCGGGCGGCTGACGGGGACGCCCAGGATGTCCGCCTGCGTCTGCATGCACAGGTCGTTGGCGGTCACACCGCCGTCGACCCGCAGGACGTCCAGGGCCACGCCCGAGTCCAGCCGCATCGCCTCGGCCACGTCCCGGCTCTGGTAGCAGATCGCCTCGAGCGCGGCGCGGGCAAGATGGGCGCCGGTGTGGAAGCGTGACAGCCCCACGACGGCGCCCCGCGCGTCGGAACGCCAGTACGGCGCGAACAGCCCGGAGAAGGCCGGGACGAAGTAGATCCCGCCGCTGTCGGGCACCGTCGCGGCCAGCGTTTCGCTCTCGGCCGCGCTGCTGATGATGCCGAGCTGGTCGCGCAGCCACTGCACGGCCGACCCGGTGACGGCGATCGAGCCTTCCAGCGCGTACACCGGATCGTCGTCACCGAAGCGGTAGCCGACCGTCGTGAGCAGCCCGTGCTGGGAGGGCACCGCCCGCGGGCCGGTGTTCAGCAGGAGGAAGTTGCCGGTGCCGTAGGTGTTCTTGGCCTGCCCGGGGGCGAAGCAGACCTGTCCGACGGTGGCGGCGTGCTGGTCGCCGAGGTCCGCGGTCAGCGCGACCTCGCCGTGCAGCGGCCCGGAGACGGTGGTCGAGCCGTAGCCGGTCGGGTCGGACGACGGCCGGATCGCCGGGAGTATCGCCCGCGGGACGCCGAAGAACTCCAGCAGCTCGTCGTCCCAGTCGAGGGTGTGCAGGTCCATCAGCATGGTGCGGCTGGCGTTGGTGACGTCCGTCACGTGCAGCCCGCCGCGCGGCCCGCCGGTGAGGTTCCACAGCAGCCAGCTGTCCACGGTGCCGAAGACGGCCTCGCCCCGTTCGGCCGCGGCGCGGACCCCGTCGACGTTGTCGAGAATCCACGCGATCTTGCCCGCGGAGAAGTAGGTCGCCGGTGGCAGGCCGGACCGGCGCCGGATCACCTGGCCGCGGCCGTCGCGCTCCAGCGCGGCCACGATCCGGTCGGTGCGGGTGTCCTGCCAGACGATCGCGTTGTGGTATGGCCGGCCGGTGCGCGGGTCCCACACGATCGTGGTCTCGCGCTGGTTGGTGACGCCGAGCGCGGCCAGGTCCGCGGCGCCGAGGCCGGCGTCGGCCAGGGCCGCCGCGACGACGGCGGCCGTGCGCTCCCAGATCTCCACCGGGTCGTGCTCGACCCAGCCCGCGCGCGGCAGGATCTGGGCGTGTTCGAGCTGGCGGCGGGCGACCTCGCTGCCATCATGATCGAAAATCATGAAACGGGTGCTTGTGGTGCCCTGGTCGATCGCCCCGACGAAATCGCCCATCGCCGTCCTTCCGTCCCGTGCGGTCGTCGCATGTGGCGGCCGCGCCCATCCGGGTGGGCGCGGCCAGCGGCGGCGTTCACCGGAGTGATGACCACCGGTAGTAGCGACCGCTGGAAGTAGCCACGACGTAGGAGCATGGCCCACCGGGAACCCACGGTCCATCGGCGCATCAGGCCGCCCGGTGTATCAGGCCGCCCGGTGTATCAGGCCGCCCGGTGTATCAGGCCGCCCGGTGTATCAGGCCGCCCGGTGTATCAGGCCGCCCGGCGCGTCAGGCCGCCCGGCGCGTCAGGCCGCCCGGCGCGTCAGGCGGTCGGTGGCGCGTCGCGCGCGGCCAGCGCCCTGGCAGCGGCCGACACGCGATGTCCCTGCTGTCCGATGTTTCCGATGCCCGACGTTCCTGATGCCCGGGCGCTCCCGGCGTGCCGTCGGTGTGCCATCGACGTGCCATCGGTGTCCCGCGCCCGACCGGGGCGAGTATTGACATCAACCCCACATCACACGCATCGTGGACGGTGTGCATACCGAGTCCCGGCTTGTGACCCGCGGTCACATTGATCTGCTGCGGGTCGCGTCAGCAGCCTGTCCGGGTCTTCCTTCCTTCCGTCGATAATCGCGTGCACCCGCACGCTGCCTGACCCGCTCACGGACTGTCGCTCTCCTTCCGTAGGACGAAAGCACGTGTTTCCCGCACGTTTCGTTTCCATCCCCCATGGGACGCGGAAGAAAAACAACGGCACGCATCCACGCCGGCCATCGCGACAGCTCCCATCCGACGACAGGAGATGCACAATGACCTCCGCGCCGCCCGCGACATTCGCGTCGAGACGGCCGCCCACCGGCATTCATGGACATACGGCCGGTAACGCCACGTCACTGACCACCACACTCGAGGCGCCGCCCGGTGTGCCTCCCAGCCGGGGATCCGTCCTCATCCTGACCGGCCGGGACGAGACGGTCGCCTCCTTCGAGGGGCTCCGGCTGCGGCTGGCCCTCGACGGCTACACCACCACCGTCTCGGAGGAGCCCGGCACCAGTGTGTCGACACTGGCCGAAGCACGTATTCCCGGAGCACCCTTCGTCCTGCTGGGCTCGGACATCGGCGGGCTGCGCGCGCTGACCCTGGCGGGCTCCCCGGCGCTGCGCCCGGACGGCGTGGTCCTGCTCGGGCTGCCGCTGCTCCAACGCCCCCTCACCGCCGACGGCGGCGTCAGGAACAGCGAGGATGCCGCGGGCGCCAGCGGCGTCGGCGGTGCCTACGCCCCGGTGTACCCGGTCCCGCGGGCCCTGCCCGATCTGCCCATCCTGCTCGTCCACGGGGTGGACGACCAGGTGAGCCCGCTGCCGCTCACCCAGATGATCATTCGTACGGCCCCCCGGGCGCGGCTCACGATGGTGCCCGGCCAGCACGATGTGATCACCGGGCCCGGCTACCGGACGGTGGCCGCCAGCACGCTGGTGTTCCTGGAGTCCCTGCAACACGATCCGCCGCTCGGATGAGCAAGGGGCACGCGGAAACGGCGGCGGGCGGTGCGCGTGCCACGACAACGATCCTTTCCGAGATCCTTTCCGGGGTCACGTCAAGGTCCGAGGTCACGTCAAGGAGATCAGGGCATGTCCACAAGCACCAGCCTCGCCCCCAGCATCCGCGAGCAGTTCCGGCAGACCCCGCTGCGCGTGGCCGACCAGAACGTCCCGAAGCACCCCGAGCCCGAGGGCTCCGTCGAGGATATACGGCTGCACCGCAAGCAGCGGCTGGCCGCCGCCTTCCGGCTGTTCGCGAGGTTCGGCTACGACCACGGCATCGCCGGCCACATCACGGCGCGTGACCCGGAGCTGCCCGACCACTTCTGGGTCAACCCGCTCGCCGTGCCGTTCGCCCAGATCAAGGTCTCCGACCTGCTGCTGGTCAACCACAACGGCGACATCGTCATCGGCGACCGCCCCGTCAACACGGCCGCGTTCGCCATCCACTCCCAGGTGCACGCCGCCCGCCCGGACGTCGTCGCCGCGGCGCACGCGCACGCGCACGCCCTGGCCGGTAAGGCATGGTCGTCCCTCGGCCGGCTGCTCGACCCGATCACCCAGGACGCCCTCACGTTCTATGGCAGCCACTCGCTCTACGCCGACTTCAACGGCGTGGTCCTCGACACGGCGGAAGGACGCAACATCGCCAAGGCGCTGGGGCCGAACAAGCTCGTGATCCTGCAGAACCACGGCTTCCTCACCGTCGGGCAGTCCGTGGAGGAGGCCGCGTGGCTGTTCGTCACCGCCGACCAGAGCGCGCACGCGCAGCTTCTCGCCGAAGCCGCCGGCCGCCCGAAGCCCGTCCGGCACGAGGTCGCCGCGCCGCTGGGCCGCAGCCGTTCCTTCGGCGGCTTCAGCTTCGCCCCCTACTGGGACATCATCACCGCCGAACAGCCGGACCTGTTCGACTGAGCGCGCCGGGTGACGCACTGTGCGG
>NZ_CAAAFS010000111.1:0-7204 GCF_900634755.1 Protofrankia symbiont of Coriaria myrtifolia | reverse complement strand
CCACGGAGCGCCACGGGGTTCGGCAGGCCACGGACCGGCATACTTGCCGACGACGGAGCGACGACGAGAGGACGGCCCGGTGAGCGGTCTGAGCGAATACCTGATCGGCAAACGCGACGCCCTCCTCGCCCATCGGGAGCGGGTGGCCGCCGGCGACGTCAAACCGCTGACCGTCTCGGCGACCGTCACCGCGGAGGGACGCACCGGCGTGCGCCGCATCCGGGCCCGCGAGTTCCAGATCATCAGCGACAGCGGGCCGGATCTGGCCGGGCCTAACCTGGGGCCGACCTCGCCGGAGATCCAGCTCGGCGTGCTGGGCAGCTGCCTGACCCACACCTACCTGATCCAGGCGGCCACGCTCGGCGTCCCCCTGGACTCCCTCGACATCGACGTCACCGCCACCTTCGACCCGCGCGCCGGCGAGCCCGGCTACGAGGACCTGCCGGTCTACCCGCACGACCTGCGCTACGCCGTACGGCTGTCCTCCCCCGCGTCCGACGAGGAGATCAGCGGGCTGCGCGAGGCGGTGGAACGCACCTGCCCGATCCTGAACCTGCTGATCAACCCACAGCCGATCCAGGGCACCCTCGAACGCGTCCCAGCCCTGCCCTGATCAGGAGGTACGCGCCGCCCACGTCCCCCGGGTGATGGCGTAGATGTTGTTGTCCCGCCACGGACCGACCGTGGCGATCTTCCGGAAGCTCATCCCGAGTTTCCGGGCGATTCCGTTCGCCCCGATGTTGCCCTGGTCAGTGACGGTGACCAGCTCGTCTTCACCGAGCGCGGCGAAACCGTAGTCGAGCGCGGTCCGGATCGCCTCGGTACCGAGGCCCTGTCGCCAGCGGTCCCGGCGGATGGAGACGGCGACCTCGACCCCGGGCCAACCGTCGGCGTAGTACAGCCCGGCCCGGCCGAGGAACTCGCCTGTGGCCTTGTCCTCGACCGCCCACATGCCGTAGCCGAACAGCACCCACATGCCGGCCAGATGGGTGACCAGCCGCTCGGTGCCTGCCCGGTCGAACGGGCCGTTGAGGTAGCGCATGGTCTCCTCGTCGGCGTTCATCGCCGCGTACGGGTCGATGTCCGCCGGCCGCCAGTAGCGCAGGATCAGCCGGTCCGTGACCACCGTCGGCACGACGATGGATGCGGGCTCGCCGAACTCCAGCGTCATCTCGACCCTCCCGGAAGCACGAGCCGTGCGGACAGCACGCGGACCTGGTCGTGATACTCCCGGACCTCCGTCACGTCCTGCCACCGCGCCAGCCCGACGGCGATCTCCCAGGCCTTCGCCGCGACAGACGATGTCGGCCTGTCCGCAGGCAGCGCGACCGCCCGGGAGGCGACCGCCGCCGCCTCATCCGGTACCGGCCGAGTGCGGGTGGCCAGCGCGGCGGCCACCGCGAGCAACGCATGCCCCTGATCCTCGAACCCGAGTCCATGAGCCTGCGCCAGATGGCGACTTGCGGACTGATGCGAACCGTCCACGAATACCGATACCGGCGACGGAGATCGCGGAGGAGCTGGTGGCCAGGCTGGACGTGGTGCCGGAGTGGCGCCCGAACCTCCCGGTCCTGCGCCCCGAGCCCGAACCGGCCCACCGCGCGGACGTCCCGCGACTGTGAACCGAGGCCGTGAGCACAGTGAGTGGTGAGAACAGTGCGCGGTGAGCGCACGGGGAGCGGTGCGCGCGCGAGCGGCACGGTGGTGACCTTCTACTCCTACAAGGGCGGTGTCGGGCGCACCTTCGCCCTGGCCAACACCGCGGCGCTGCTCACCTCGTGGGGCTACCGGACGCTGTGTATCGACTGGGACATCGACGCGCCGGGCATCCCGTTCTATTTCAGCCGGTGGCTGCCCGAACCGCCCGGGACCGGCCTGGTCGACTTCATCGACGACTTCGCGCGGGGCCGCGACCCGCGGGTCGCCGACTACGTCAGCCGGATATCCCTGCCGGGGCTGGACATACCGCTGGACCTGCTGCCCGCCGGCCCGGCCGACCGCTCCTCCTACGTCCCCCGGGCGCAGACGATCGACTGGGCCGGGCTGTACGGCGGGAAGGACCTCGGCGCCTTCCTGGAGGACTGCCGGGAACGCTGGGTGGCGGACTACGACTTCGTCCTGATCGACAGCCGGACCGGGATCACCGACATCAGCGGGATCTGCACGGCGCAGCTCCCCGACATCCTGGTCGTGTTCTTCACCGCCAACGAGCAGAGCCTGCGCGGGGTCCTGGACGTCGTGGAACGCGCCGAAAAGGCCCGCGACGACCTGCCCTACGACCGTTCCCTGCTGCTGTCCCTCCCCGTCCCCGCGCGTTTCGATGCCCGGGAGGAGTACCGCCGGGCTCAGTACTGGCAGGAACGGTTCGGCCGGGAGCTCGCCCCGCTCTTCCGGAACTGGGCCGTGGAGAAGGTGCCGCTGGAGGGGGTGCCGGTCGAGCGGCTGCTCGGCCTGCTCACGATCCCCTACGTCTCCTACTGGAGCTTCGGCGAGGACCTGCCGGCGCTCGAGGAGGAGGACCCGACACCGGAGAAGATCGGGTACTCGCTGGAGACCCTCGCGGCCACGATCGCCCACCGGCTGGACCGCAGCGACCTGCTCGTGGAGAGCAGGGACTCGTTCGTGGCCGCCGCCACCCGGCAGGGGCTGCGCTCACGCGGCGACGACTACGACTTCGACGTCTTCATCAGTCATGACAGCTTTTCGGAGAGCGAACAGCTCGCGAGGTCGCTGGAGGCTCTGCTGACCCGCCGGGGCCTGCGGGTGCTCGGGCCGTCGGAGCAGGCACGACAGCTCGCTACCGGCGTGGAGCGGTCACGCGCGCTGGACACTCTGCTGGCCCGGTCACGACACCTCGTCATACTGGTCGACCGGTACGTAGACCGTTCCCAGAACCGCGAAATCAACCGGTTCATGCGCCAGACGCTGGACGACCAATCGGACCGCGCGGTTCTTCCCGTACTCGTCCCCGACACCGAATCGGGCAGTCTCCCGAGTCCGCTCAGGCACTTCCAGTACCTGCGCATAACAGACGAAGAAGATCTTTCCGGTGTCGCGGACGGGATTGTTGGCGCAATCACGGGAAGGAACCGCGGCCTGTTGGAACCCGGCTGACCGGCGCATATAGCCCCTGTCCTGGAGCAGGCGCAGGGAAAGCATTCGGCGGTGAAAAGAATCACGGCGGGCTGGCGGAGTGGCAGGTCGTACCGGTCGCGACAAGATGCCGATCGGTCCGCTCGGGATGATTCGCGCGATGTTGCCCGACGGGGAGATCTGCGGGGCCGTCAGGCGTAATACGTTGAGATCGTCATGGATGCAGAGACTGGCGGCGGGAATGCCGTACAACCATATGGTGATGACTTCGTTACCCATCGGGTCGACCAGGCCAAGGATCTGATCGTCACCCAGAGTCGTCTGCGTGGTCTGTTGCGGGCGAGCCGCATGGTTGCCTCGGACCTGAGCCTGCCCGTCGTGCTGACCCGCATCGTGGAAGCCGCATGCGATCTTGTGGACGCCCGTTACGGCGCGCTCGGCGTGATCGCACGAGACCAGAACCTCGAACAGTTCATCCATGTCGGCTTCGACGAGAGCATGGTCCGCCGGATCGGTGACCTGCCGCGAGGCAAGGGCATCCTCGGCCTGCTCATCCGGGAGCCCTACCCGCTGCGGCTCGACGACATCACCACCGACCACCGGGCGGACGGCTTCCCCGCCGGGCATCCGCCCATGCACAGCTTCCTCGGCGTCCCGATCCGGATCGGGACCAAGGTGTTCGGCAACCTCTACCTGACGGACAAACAGAACGCGTCCCGTTTCACCGCCGAGGACGAGGAACTCGTCCAGGCGCTGGCCGCGAGCGCCGGCGTCGCCATCGAGAACGCGCGGCTTTTCGAGGAGGCGCAGCGCCGGCAACGCTGGTTGCAGGCGTCCACCGACATCACCCGGTATCTGCTGGCCGAGGGGCCGAATCCCCTGGAACTCATTGCGCGCCGGACCCAGGAAATCGCCGTCGCCGACTTCTCCGCTGTGCTGCTCCCCCGCGGGTCGGCCGAGGAACTCGTCGTGGAGGTCGCCACCGGCGAATATCCGGACGGGCTGGTCGGCGCGGTCGTTTCCGCCTCGGATCCGCTGGCCGGCCAGAACGGCCCGTCAATGGTGATTCCGCTGATCGCCTCAGGGGAGAGTGTCGGGGCGCTCGTGCTCGGCCGGCGGGCCGAGGGCCGGCTTTTCACCGACGCCGACATCGACATGGCGTCGGGTTTCGCCGGGCACATAGCGCTGGCGCTCGAGCTGGCCCAGGCCCGCGCCGACCGCGACCGCATCGCCGTCCTGGAGGAGCGCGACCGCATCGCCCGCGACCTGCACGACCACGTCATCCAACGGATCTTCGCTACGGCGATCGGGCTGCAGGGCCTGGTCTCGCGCACCGGTGAGGCGCAGCAGGGGGACCGGCTGACCTCCTACATCGACGACCTGGACGAGACCATCGGCCAGATCCGCACAACGATCTTCCAACTGCGCCGCCGCGGGCGCGACAACGTTCCGAGCCTGCGCGGGCAGATCCTCGACATCGTCGACGACGCGACCGTCTCCCTCGGGTTCGCACCGCACCTGCGCTTCGAGGGCGCGCTGGACTCCAGCGTGTGCAACATCGTCGGCGAGCATCTGGTGGCGGTCCTGCGCGAGGCCCTGTCGAACGTCGCCCGGCACGCGTCGGCGACCCAGGTGTACGTGACCGTCTGGTCCACCGACGGCCAGGTACGGCTGGACGTCATCGACAACGGGGTCGGTGGGGTGAACCCGGAGGGCCGGGACAGCTCCAGCGGGCTGGCCAACATGCGCAGCCGGGCGGAGGAGCTCGGCGGCAGGTTCATCGTGTTCTCCCCCGCCGCCGCCGGTACCCGGCTGTCCTGGTCCGCCCGGACCCGCGCGCTGGACACGGCGGATACAGCGGACACACCGGATGGGCCGGACGGGCCGCATCCCGCCGATGGCCCGTGTCGCCCGAGCGGCACAGGCCGTTCGAGTGACACGGAACCGTCGAGCGGCGCTCAGCCGCCGGCGGGCGGCTGAACCGGCGGGCGGCTGAGCGCAGAGCAGGTGTCCGCGCTCGTCAGGCGGCTGAGCGCAGGGCGGGCACCCGTGTACCGCCCGCCAGCTCCACCACCGCGTCCAGCTCCTCGAAGCCGACCGTGCGATGGCTGATCAGCAGCACCGTCCGGCCCCGGGTGACGTCCAGGATCGTGCGCATCACCGCGGCCTCGGTCACCGGGTCGAGATGGGCGGTGGGTTCGTCCAGGACGAGCACCGCGGGGTCGGACAGCAGGGCGCGGGCGAGCAGCAGCCGCTGGCGCTGACCGCCGGACATCCGCTCCCCGTCCGCGCCGACCCGGGTGGCCAGGCCGTCCGGCAGGCCGGCGACCCAGCCACCGAGCCCGACTCGCCCAAGGACGTCGGTGAGGTCGGCCTCGGTCGCGTCGGTACGGGCGATCAGCAGGTTCTCCCGCAGCGTCGCGTCGAACACGTGCGCGTCCTGGGTCATGCCGGTGACGCGCCGGTACAGCTCGTCGGTGGCGACGTCGCGCAGGTCGACACCGCCGACGAGGACTTCGCCCGCCTGCGGGTCGCGCAGGCGCAACAGCAGGTCGGCGACGGTGCTCTTGCCCGCGCCGCTGGCGCCGACGAGCGCGACCCGGGCGCCGGCGGGCAGGTGGAGGTCGAAGCCGTCGAGCACCGGCGGGCCGTCCGGGGCGTACCGCAGCACGACATCGCGCATCCGGACCTCAAGCGGCCCGTCGGGCAGCGGCCGCGGATGGGCCGGCTCGCCCACCAGCGGCTCGCGGTCGAGGACGGCGAACACCCGGGTCGCCGACGCCCGGGCCTCGGCGAGGGCGGCGAACGCGGTGGTGAGCCCCGCCAACGGCTCGAAGGCGGCGACCGTGGTCAGCACGACCACCCCGAGCATCACCCCGGACAGCGCCTGCTGCCCCACCGCCGCCACCCCGACGGCGCTGACCGCCGCGAGGGTCAGGCCGGCGGCGAACATCGCGGCCGCGCTCCCCCACGCCGGTGACCCGCGCCAGGACGCCGCCAGCCGGGCTATCTCGCCGTCCCGGCGGTGTACCCGGGCGAGCCGGGCGGGCGCCGCGCCGAACGCCACGATCTCGTCCAGCCCGTCCAGCACGGCGACGATCTCGACGTCCCGCCGGGCCCGCGCCGCGGCGGTGGCCGTGACCATCTCCTGGGTACGGCGGCCGGTCACCGGCCCGGCCAGCACCGCGGCCACCGCGAGCCCGACCGCCAGGACGCCCCCCGCGGGCGGCGACACGACTGCAACCATGATCACAGCGCCGGCGCAGGCGAGCGCCGCGGACGCGGTGGGGGCCACCCCGCGCAGCAGCGACTCGCCGACCCCGTCCACGTCCGCGGTGAACCTGCGCAGCAGATCCCCGCGGCGGTGGGTCCCGAGGGCGGCGGGGGCCAGCGGCACGAGCCGGGCGAACACCTCCGCGCGCAGCCTGGCCAGGCCGCGCAGGGCCGCGTCATGGGTGACGAGACGTTCGACATAGCGGAAGACTGGCCGGCCGAGCCCGAACGCCCGGACGGCGACGATCGCGACCATCAGGGTCAGCACCGGCGGCTGCTGCGACGCCCGGACGATCAGCCATGCCGACGCGGCGGTCAGCCCGATGCCGCACCCCAGCGCGGCGGCCCCGGCGAGGATGCCGAGGGCGAACCGTCGCCGGGCCGAGACGAACAGCTCCAGTGCCCGCCGGTGGGCGCTGGCCGGCGGAGACTGGGAGCGGGAGCGGGAGCGGGACCGGTGCCGGGACCGGGAGCGCACGCCCGCCAGCGAGACGGAGATGTCTTCCGGGATGTCTTCCAGCGGTGTGTCTCCCGGCCGCCGGACGGATGCGCTCACCGGTGGGACGGATGTGACGGCCGGCCGGAGAGGCACCGCCGGCGGTGGGACGGGCACAGCCGGGCGGGGAGCAGGCGAAAGCGTCAGGGCGGCCGGAGCCGGCGGGTGCGCCGGGCCGGGCGGCGGCTCTGTGCGGCCATCCACCGGGCGGTCGCTGCCCAGACCGTCGGTGGCTGTCCAGTCGGCGGTCGGGCCGTCGGCGGCCACCCGGCCCGCCGCGATCGTGACGACCCGGTCGGCGACGTCGGCGAGAGCGGCCGAATGCGCGACGAGCACCACCGT
>NZ_CAAAFS010000110.1:26872-30729 GCF_900634755.1 Protofrankia symbiont of Coriaria myrtifolia | reverse complement strand
CCGGCGCGCCGGGACGTCCCAGCCGCGCCTCGTCGGCGACCGTGCCGCCGCAGACGGCGTGCGGCCGCTGCGGCAGCCAGCCGACCCGGGCCTGCCAGCCGGCCGGGTCGACCCCGGCGAGGTCGACGCCGTCCACCAGCACCCGGCCGTGCGTGGGGCGCAGCGCCCCGCGCAGCAGCGCCAGCACGGTGCTCTTGCCCGCGCCGCTCGGGCCGACCAGCGCGACGATCTCACCCTGACGGATGGTCAGCTCGACCCGCCCGGCGCCGCGCAGGTCGACGCCGTCCAGCCGCAGGGTGTCGAACCGGGTGGGGGCCGGGCGCGAACCCGGCCGCGGCGGCGGCGTGGCGTCGAGCACGTCGAGCGCGGCGGCGGCGGCGGTCAGCCCGGACACGGTCGCGTGGTACTGCGCCCCCACCTGCCGCAGCGGCAGGTACACCTCCGGGGCGAGCAGCAGGACCAGCAGCCCGGCGCGCAGGTCGAGCGAGCCCGAGACCAGCCGCAGCCCCACCGACACCGCCACCAGCGCGACCGACAGCGTCGCGAGCAGTTCCAGCACGAACGACGACAGGAACGCCCAGCGCAGCGCCGCCATCGTCTGCCCCCGGTAGGCGTCGGTGATCCGGCGGATCACTGCCACCTGGGGCCGTGCCCGGTTGAAGATCCGCAGTGTCGGCAGGCCCTCGACGACGTCGAGGAAGTGCCCGGACAGCCGGCTGAGCACCGCCAGCTGCCGGTCGGTGCGGTTGCGGGTGGCCAGCCCCACCAACACCATGAAGATCGGTACCAGCGGCAGCACCACGGCCAGGACCCCTGCCGAGGCGAGATCCGCGCCAGCGATCCGGGCCAGCACGAACGGCGGGACGACCGCGACCATGACCAGCGCCGGCAGGAAGCGGGTCAGGTAGGCGTCCATGCCGTCCAGGCCGGCGCCCGCGGTGACCGCGAGCGCCCCCGCTCCCCCGTCACGATCACGATGGTCGCCGCCGGTACCGGCGGTCCGCTCGACGACCGCGCCGAGCATGGCCTGGCGCAGCCCGGCCGACACCGCCGGGCAGGTGCGCTCGGCGGTGCGCTCGGACAGCCAGACCACCACTGCCCGGGCGGCGGCGACCAGGACGAGCAGCGCGACGGCGCCCCCCGTCCCGGCGAGTACGGTCCCGGTGAGTACACCCGCCCCCACCTGCTGACCGGTCACCACGACGTCGGTCAGCAGGGTCCCCTGGAGGATCACCAGGGCGGCCGAGGCGACCGCGAGCGCCCCCAGCCGCAGCAGGTAGCCGCGCAGGGCCGGGGTGACCCGCAGCAGCCGCGGATCAACCGGCTTCATCAGATCCAACCAGCCGTCGTCGGAACACCCAGTACGACCACGCCTGGTAACCGAGGACGACCGGAGTGAACAGCACCGCCACCCACGTCATGATCGTTAGCGTGTAGTGCCCGGAGGCGGCGTCGCTGATGGTCAGGCTGTTCTCCGGCGCGCCGAGCGCCGGCAGCGCGTTCGGGTAGAGCGCGACGAACCAGCTCGCCACCATCAGCGCGATGGCGCCGGCCGTGCCGGCGAACGCCCAGCCGTCCCGCTCGTTGGACCAGGCCGCCGCCGCGCCGCCGAGCGCGGCCAGCGCCAGCGCCGACACCACGGCCACGAGCACCCCACCGCGCAGCGCGACCGTCCACCCGGCCAGCCCGGCCAGGGCGGCCAGCGCGGGCGGGATCAGAGCCCGGGTGACCTGGCGGGACCGGGCCCGGATCTCACCCCGGGTCTTCAGCGACAGGAACACCGCCCCGTGCAGGACGCACAGCAGCGCCGTGGTCACCCCGCCCAGCAGGGCATACGGGTTCAGCAGGTCGAAGAACCCGCTGGTCACCTGATGGTCGGGGGTCATCTCCAGGCCACGGACCATGTTGGTGCAGGCAACCCCGAACAGCAGCGCCGGCAGCGCCCCGCCGACCACGATCCCGCGGTCGCACCAGGCCCGCCCGGCCGCCGTGGTGGCCTTCCCCCGATATTCCAGGGAAACCCCGCGGACAATCAGCGAGACCAGGATGAGGAAAAGCGCCAGGTACGCTCCGCTGAACAGACTTGCGTACCATTCCGGAAAAGCGGCGAACATCGCACCGCCGGCGGTGAGCAGCCACACCTCGTTCGCGTCCCAGACCGGGCCGATGGTACCGAGCACCGCCCGGCGGTCGGTCTCGTTGTTACGGCCGATCACCGGTAGCAGGGCCGCGACACCGAAGTCGAAGCCCTCCAGGACGAAGAAGCCGACCCACAGGACGGCGACGAGCACGAACCAGAACTCCTCAAGCATCGCCCTACTCCTGATCCCGGGATGTCAGTAGGCCAGTGACGGCAATGCCTCGCCGGGCCGCGCTTCGCCGTCGATGGTCACGGTCGGGCTCAGCTCCGGGATCTCGTGCGTGCCGTGCCGCAGGAACAGGCGCAGCGCGACCACGGCAAGCCCGCCGTAGAGGACGGTGAAGCCGGCCAGTGTCAGGACCACCGCGGTGGTGGAGACGTTCGGGGAGACCGCGTCGGAGGTACGCAGCAGGCCGAACACCGACCACGGCTGGCGCCCCATCTCGGTGAAGATCCAGCCGGCGGTGTTCGCCGCGTACGGCAGCACGGTGGCGCCCACGAACGCCAGCAGCACATGGCGTCCGCCGGGCAGCCCGCCGCGGCGCATCCGCCACAGGCCGAAGGCCGCCAGGGCGAAGTAGACCCCACCCAGCGCCATCATGATCCGGAAACTCCAGAACGTGACGCCCATGACCGGTGTGTAGTCACCGGGGCCGTACTTGGCGACCGCGGCGGCCTGCAGGTCGTTGACCCCCTCCACCTCCGCGGTGAAGGAGTTCGTGGCCATGAACGACAGCATGTAGGGGATCTTGATGTCGATCTTGTTCTCGCCGTGGGAGACGTCCCCGTAGGCGAACAGGGACCAGCCCGCGCTCTTCTCGGTGTCCCACAGCGCCTCGGCGGAGGCCATCTTCATCGGCTGCTGCCTGGTCATGACCTGGCCCTGGAAGTGCCCGGAGAGCAGCACCCCCACCGACGCCACGGCACACACCACCAGGCCCAGCCGCACGGCCCGGCGGTGCAGGTCGACCTGCTGCCCCCTGCGCAGGTGCCAACAGGACAGCCCGACCAGCACCGCGCCCGCGGTGAGCAGCGAGGCGGACAGCACGTGCGGGAAGGTGACGATCTGCGTCGGGTTCGTCAGCGCCTTCCAGATCGAGGTGAGCTCGGCCCGACCGGTCTCCGGGTTGATCCGGTAGCCGACCGGGTGCTGCATCCACGAGTTCGCCGCCAGGATGAAGTAGGCGCTGATCACGGTGCCGAGCGAGGCCAGCCAGATGGTGGCCAGGTGGACGCGCTTGGGCAGCCGGTCCCAGCCGAAGATCCACAGGCCGAGGAAGGTCGACTCCAGGAAGAACGCGATCAGCGCCTCCATCGCCAGCGGCGGGCCGAAAACGTCCCCGACAAAGCGTGAGTAATCCGACCAGTTCATTCCGAACTGGAATTCCTGAACTATTCCTGTGACCACTCCCATGGCAAAGTTGATGAGCATCAGCTTGCCCCAGAAACGGGTCAGGCGGAGCCATTCGACACTGCCGGTCCGGACCCATGCGGTCTGCATGCCGGCGACCAGCAGCGAAAGTCCGATCGTCAGTGGGACGAACAGGAAGTGGTAGACGGTGGTGATCGCGAACTGCCAACGGGCAATCGTGTCCTGACTCATCTGTGTTCCTGGTTCATCGGTGTTCCTTTCAGCGACCGGGGAACTCCGGCTGCCGGCGGCACGAACACGTGACCGCGCCGCCGGCAGCCCGGGAAGGCTGGGCAGGGCGGGCCG
>NZ_CAAAFS010000110.1:0-26589 GCF_900634755.1 Protofrankia symbiont of Coriaria myrtifolia | reverse complement strand
TGTCCAACGGACAGCCGTGTCTAACGGACAACGGCGACCGCGCACGGAGCGTGTGTGACGACCTGGTGGCCGACCGACCCGAGCAGCAGCCCGCCGAACCCGCCACGGCCACGGGCACCGACCACCAGCAGCTGGGCCGACTGGGCAGCCATGATCAGACCGTGCGCCGCCGAGCCGGCCACCAGCACGGCTTCGACGGCGATATCGGGGGCGGCCGCATCGGTACGGCCCGCCAGCCCCCGTTCGAGAGCCGTGTCGAGGGTGAGACGGGCGGCTTTTTCCAACACCGCCTCGTCGAACGCGGCCAGGTCGAACGCGGGCAGGCAGGCGGGGTCCAGCGGCGGCTCCGACAGCCAGCAGTGCGCGACCCGCAGCGGGACCCGACGCAGCCCCGCCTGGACCGCCGCCCACCGCAACGCGGCCAGCGAGCCCTCCGAGCCGTCGACACCGACCAGGACCGGACGGTCGTCCGGCCGTGGTGGCGCCGGCCCACGCACGACGACCACAGGAACAGCCGCTTCCTGCGCGCACCGCGCGGTGACCGAACCGACGAACATCCGACGCATCCGGGCAAGCCCCCGGGCACCGACGACGAGCATCAGCGCGTCCTGGGACTCCTCCACGAGGGCGTCCGACGGCGAGTCGTAGACGGTGCGTTCGACGACGTCGACCGCGAGGCCGTCGAGGCGCGCCCGCCGGACCGCGTCGTGCAGCACCTGCGATGCCGCACGCTCCAGATCATCGACCCCGACCGACGGCGAGATGTCGTCGACCACCCGGGGACGCCCGCCCGGACCCCGGGCAAGCACCGCCCGTATCCGCCTGCCGGTCAGCCCGGCATGGGCGCAGGCCCAGCGCAGGGCCGACTCCGCGTCAGCGGAGGCGTCGATCCCCACCACGATGTCGGATGTCGTCTCCACACCGTTCACGCTCGCAGCGCCCGGCGACGCGAACGAGAGCGATTCGGGTAGACCGCGGGACCGAAGGTCCCGTGCCTCCGGGCCGGCCTGCCGAGCCGGGCCGCAGGCCCCGCCGGGCCCTGCGGCCGGCCGGCAAACCCGGCAAACCCGGCGGACGTGACGACAAGCCGGCCGGCAGGCTTGCTGACAGGCTCGCCAGCGGGCCTGAGCGGGCTTGGCAGCAGGCTTGCCGAGGGGCTTGGGGCGGGCTAGCCGGCGAGCTTGGTGGCGAAGACCGCGGCCTGGGTTCTGCTGGTCAGGCCGAGCTTCTCCAGGATGGACGAGACGTTGTTCTTGACCGTCTTCTCGGCCAGATGGATTCTGCTGGCGATCTGACGGTTGGTCAGCCCCTCGGCGATGAGGCCGAGGATCTGCCGCTCCCGCTCGCTCAGCGTGGACAGCAGACGGTCCTCCGGCGCCCCGTCACGCAGCCGGGTCAGCACCCGCTGGGTGACAGCGGGGTCGAGCATGGACTGGCCGGACGCGACCGTGCGGACGGCGCCGATGAGATCATTGCCTCTGATCTGCTTGAGTACGTAACCGGCCGCGCCCGCCATGATGGCGGCGAACAGGGCCTCGTCGTCGTCGTGGGATGTCAGGATCAGGCAGGGCACCTCCGATGTGCCGGAACGAATGTCGCGGCACACGTCGATGCCGCTGCCGTCGGGCAGACGGGCGTCGAGGATGGCGACGTCTGGACGTAGCGCCGGGATGCGCCGCAGGGCCTCGGCCGCGAGACCGGCCTCCCCCACGACCTTGATGTCGCCCTGGCTTTCCAGCAGCTCGCGCATCCCGCGCCGGACGATCTCGTGATCATCGAGAACGAAAACGCGGACAGGCTCCACCGAACCGACGATACGCGCGGCGACGTCCTGACGACCATGGAACGAGGGCATCAGGACATGACCGATCCAAAGGCATACCGTCGTAGTGGTGACTAGCACCGACACCCTGCTCAGGGACCTTGCCCGCGGGATCGTCGAGGCGGCCGGCCTGGCTCCGTCGATCCACAACACCCAGCCGTGGCGCTGGCAGGCGGCGGACCGTGATCTTTATCTCTTTGCCGACACCTCCCGCCAGCTGCGTGTCGCCGACCCGGACGGCCGGCAGCTTCTGCTCAGTTGCGGCGCGGCCCTGCTGCACGCCCGCCTCGCCGTCCACGCCGCCGGGCTCGTCCCCGATGTGACGCTCTTCCCGGCCGGGGACGACGACCTTGACTCCGGGCCGCTGGCCCTGATCCGGATCACCGGCAGTGCGCCGGCCGACCCGCGGGACGAGGCGCTGCTGGCGGCAGCGCACCATCGGCGCACCGACCGCAGGCCCTTCGCCTCCCGCCCACTGGAACCGGAGCACCTGCGGGCGCTGCGGCTGGCCGCCGAGGCGGAGGAGGCCTGGCTGGTGTCCGTGGACGACACCGACCTGCGTATCGACACCAGCGTGCTGATCTCCCGCGCGGACTGGCTGGAGAACCACGACCCGGCCTACCGGGCGGAGCTGGAGTCGTGGAGCCGGACGGTCCCGGAGGCGAGGGACGGTATCCCCCGGAACGTGGTGATCGGCTCGGATCAGCCGCGGCAGTCCGAGTTCGCCGTCCGTGACTTCAACGTGGTCGGCGAGCCCGGCCTGCATCTGGAACAGACCGGGGTGGAGCGTCCCGTCGTGCTGCTGGTCGGCACCGACGCCGACGCCCCGGCCGACCGGCTGCGCGCCGGCCAGGCCATGGAACGGGTGCTGCTGACCGCGACCGCGGACGGCATCGCGACGTCGCCGCTGGGCCAGGCCGTCGACCTCGAGGTGACCCGGGATCTCCTGCGGCATTCGGTCGGCGGCCTGGGACACATCCAGATGATCATCAGGGCCGGCTATCCGCTGCCCGGCGCCGAACCGTTGAAGGCGACCCCCCGCCGGCCGGTCGACGACATCCTGCGGTTCACCTGAGCCGCGCGCGGCCGTCCGGACGCGTCCAGCCGCGCGCACCGGTCGGAGGTGCGCGGGGCCAGGAAGTGGGCCAGAGAGGAAGAAGGTGCCGGCCGTGCAGGTCGCCTCTCGGCGCACGGTCGCTCGCAGCGACAAAGGGTTGAGCCCGGGGGCCATGTCACGGCCGGCAGGCATACCTTACCGGCCCGGCGGTGTTTCCGGCGGCGTCCGGGAAGATCCTCACGAGCCCGGGGAGTTACCTCCCGTGTGGCCCTCTCCCGCTCCCTGCCCCTGTCCGTCCTCGACGTGGTGCCAGTGGTGTCCGGTTCGACACCGGCCCAGGCTGTGCGCAACACCCTCGATCTCGCCCGCCGGGCCGAAGAGCTCAACTACCACCGGTACTGGCTGGCCGAGCACCACAGCATGCCCGGTATCGCCAGCTCGGCGACGTCCATTCTGATCGGGCAGGTCGGCGCGGCCACCACGAGCATCCGGGTCGGCTCGGGCGGGATCATGCTGCCCAACCACGCACCGCTGATCATCGCCGAGCAGTTCGGGACGCTCGGGGCGCTGTTCCCGGGCCGGGTGGACCTCGGTATCGGACGGGCGCCGGGTACCGACTCCGCGACCGCGCAGGCGTTGCGGCGCTCGAGCGGGCCGGTGTCCGCC
Organism: Protofrankia symbiont of Coriaria myrtifolia; assembly: GCF_900634755.1. Lineage (NCBI taxonomy): Bacteria > Bacillati > Actinomycetota > Actinomycetes > Frankiales > Frankiaceae > Protofrankia > Protofrankia symbiont of Coriaria myrtifolia. The sequence continues at coordinate 23,044 of NZ_CAAAFS010000110.1, read as the reverse complement.
GACGACTTCCCCGCGCAGCTCGCCGAGCTCGTCGCCTTCCTCGGAAACTCCTTCCCCGCCAGCCATCCTCTACGGACGGTGACTGCCGTCCCACACGGCGAGACACCGCCGGTGTGGCTGCTCGGCTCCAGCGGGTACAGCGCGCAGCTCGCCGGCTACCTCGGCCTTCCGTTCGCCTTCGCGCACCACTTCAGCGCGGTGAACACCCTGCCGGCGCTGGCGCTGTACCGCTCGGCGTTCCGGCCGGCCCCGGGGCGGGAGCAGCCCTACGCCATGGTCGCCGCCGCCGTCATCTGCGCGGACACCGACGAGACCGCGCAGTGGCTCGCCGGGCCGACCCAGCTGACGATGCTGCGGCTGCGCCAGGGCCGCCCGGACGTCTTCCCCACGCCCGAACAGGCCGCGGCGTACCCCTGGACACCTGCCGAGCGGGCCGCCGCCGACGGCGCGGCCGCCTCCCACATCGTGGGATCGCCGGACACGGTCCGCGCCAGCCTGGACGCCCTGATCGACGCGACGGAGGCGGACGAGATCATGATTGTGACGAACGTCCACCCGCACGACGCGCGGATCCGCTCCTACGAGCTGATCGCCGAGTTCGCCGGCCTGCCCGGCCTGCCCGCCCCGCGCGAGCCCCTGTCCGCGTGACCCTGCCGTCTTTCAGGACGTCAGGCCCCGGGCCCCGCAGACGTCAGGCCCCGGCCCGCAGGCCCGCAGGGCCCACCTGAAGGACGTCGGAGCCCGGCTTCAGGGCGTCAGACCCGCGGCGCTGACGTAGGCAAGGCTGAACTGGGAGTCGGCGCGGCTGCCGTCGGGGTCGAAGCAGACGACCTTCGTCCGCACGTCCCCGACCGCCCCGGTCGGTGGCGACGTCCATTCCGCGATCGCGCAGCGGCGGGTCGGCTCGCCGTACGGCGTGACCTGGACGTGCTCCGGCGCCCGGCCGACGCCGGGATAGGCGATCTCGTAGACCCCGGTCTCGACGTGACGGATCGTGTTCGTCCGCTTCGCGCTGTTGGCGGAGTAGCGGGGCCACACGTCGACGGTCCGCCCCAGCGGCGGCTGCAGGATCCGCCCGGTCCCGGCCTCCTCCAGCCCGGTGAAGGAATGCCCGAACGCCGCGTTCTCCACCGGGATCACCGTGTGCTGGTTGCCGTACACGACGACGAACGGCGAGTCCGTCCACGTCTGCCCGTTCGCGCACCCGACGAAGATGGTCTGGCGGTCCTCGTGCACCTCCCGGCCGAGCGCGCTGCATCCCACCGTCGTGGAACCGACCGAGTTGACCTGGAGGTTGTTGCCGGTGCGGGCGTAGAGCTTGCCGATCAGGTCGATCGAGTAGTGGCCGATGCCACGCCAGTTGATCTCGATGGTGCCGGGGCCGGCGAAACTGTAGCTGTTGTCCGGACGGATCTGCTGCTGGCTTGGCGCGTCGTCCCGGAAATAGGCATACGGCTCGCTGGGCGTCGGGCGATGGGACGCCGGCGCGAACGTGAACAGCGCGGTGAACCGGGAGTCGACATAGGCCCCGGTGAGCGACCGGCAGGCCAGGGTGACCTGCTCGTCCGGGCCGGACGGCGCCCAGTCCTCGGCATGGCAGTGCACCGGCGCGTCACCGACCGCGGTCACCACCGCCGCGCCCCGCCCGGCGGGCACCCCGATACCCGGGAAGATCGCGCTGTAACGGCCCGTCCCACGGCGGATCACCGTCGCCTTCGCCTGCCTGGTGTCCGCGGCCGACTGCCAGCTACCGGCCTGGACCTCGGCCGCGGGCGTCCGCGGGGCGCCGATGGTGGGAGCGGCCTCGTCCGAGCGCAGAAAACCCCACACCGGCGTGGTGGGGTCCGCGGTCGGCACGGACGCGGGCCGGCTGCTGGCGGAACCACCCGGTGAATCCGAACTGCCGCAGCCCACCGCTACCATTGAGGCAAGGGCCGTCACTCCAACCAACACACGGACAGCCAGCGGAAACAATCGTCGCGGCTGCGGCATACGGGCAGCATGCCATGCCCTCTGAAAGGGGAAAGCCGGGAGTCAGTGATACGACCGGCGGAGTAGTTTTGGATGGGCCGGCCGGGGACGACCACGGCTTTCACCGGATACCCGCGGGCATCGGGGGAAGCCGGTCCGGATGCCGGCGCCGCCGACTGTTGTGAACGAGCCGTGAACGAAACGCCCCGGGCACGCCCCGGGATACAACCCGCTGTGGGGGTGGATCAGACGATGACGCCGCCGGATGCGGCCACGGACGTACAGACCACCGCGCTGGGCCCGGACGATCCCGTCCAGCTCGGCTCCTACACCCTGCTGGGCAAGCTCGGTGAGGGCGGGATGGGGACCGTCTACCTCGGGCGCTCCGAGACCGGCCGGCTGGTGGCCATCAAGGTGATCCGCGCGGACGTGGCCGGTGACGCCGAGTTCCGGTCCCGGTTCCGGCTGGAGGCCGAGACGGCCCGCCGGGTCGCCCGGGTGTGCACCGCCGAGGTGCTCGACGCCGCGCCCGACGCCGCGCGGCCCTACCTGGTCACCGAGTTCATCGAGGGCAGGACGCTGGCGAGGTTCGTCACCGAGAGCGGCCCGCTGTCGGCGGCGAACCTCGAGCAGCTCGCGGTCGGCGTGGCCGCGGCCCTGACCGCGATCCACAGCGCCGGCATCGTGCACCGCGACCTCAAGCCGTCCAACGTGGTGCTCTCCCCCTTCGGGCCGCGCGTGATCGACTTCGGGATCGCGCGGGCACTGGACTCGGCGAGCAACCTCACCGGCAACCTCCAGCAGCTCGGCACCCCCGCGTTCATGGCGCCCGAGCAGATCCAGGGCGAGACGATCACCCCGGCCGTCGACATCTTCTCCTGGGGTGGGCTGGTCACCTTCGCCGCGACCGGCCGTTACCCCTTCGGCGACGCGTCCGCGCAGGTCCTGCTCTACCGCGCGGTCAACGAGGCGCCCCGCCTGGACGGGCTGGACCCGCCGCTGCGCGAGATCGTCGCGGACGCGATGGCCAAGTCGCCCTCGGCCCGGCCGACCGCCCAGCAGCTCATGCTGCGCCTGCTCGGCGAACCATCGTCGGTGGCGGAGATCGACCCCGAGGCGACGGTCATCCAGGTGCTCGACGGCTGGAAGTTACCCACCGCCGACGGCACTGGCAGCACCGGCGGTGCCGGTGGCGACGGCACCACGGTGGCCGCCGGCCGGGAGCAGCGGCCGGCGGCCACCGTGCGCGGCAGCGGCCGGGCGCCACGCAGCGCCCGGCGGATGGCGCTGGTGGCCGCCGGTGCCGCCGTCGCGGTGCTGGCGACGGTCGGCGGGGTGCTGGCTCTGGCCTCCGGCGGCTCGGGAGCGGACGGTGAGGGGGTGAAGGTCGTCGACATCCTGCCGAAGTCCGACGTCGGCCTCGACGACGACACCCTGGTCTACTCCAGCGAGCAGGAGGGCAGGCGGGCGATCTACAGCCTGCGGGTCGGCCCGGACGGCCGGCCGGGGCAGCCCCAGCGGCTGACCGTCGACGACACGAAGCCGGCCGCGCTCCCGGTGATCGTCGGGCCGCAGCGCAAGACCGTCCTCTACACGGTGATCGACTCCTCCCCCAGCCTGGTCGCGATCGCCGCGGACGGCAGCGGCGCGCCGATGCCGCTGTTCACCTCCGGGCCGGCGGCGGAGCTCGTGATCGCGCCGGACGCCCGGGCGTCGGTCGACCCGACCGGGAGGTTCGTCGTCATCAGAGCTGTACGCGGCCCGAACGACGGCCTGACCGGGCTCTACGTCGCCGCCGTCGACGGCTCCAGCGTCCGCCGGCTGAACGTGCCGGCCGGCGCCACCGACCCGTCCTGGTCACCGACGGGCGACCGGATCGTGTTCTTCGTCGGCTCGGGCGGCGTCGACGGCGGCGCGCTGTTCACCATCGACGCCGACCCGGCCGCCGCCGGCGCGAAACCCGTCCAGCTCACCCCGGGCACGGAGGGTTTCGACGCGGATCCGACCTGGTCACCGGACGGTAAGAAGGTCGCCTTCCGTCGCGCTTTCGACCCGAACCTGGCCGAGACGGACGTCTTCGTCATGGACGCGAGCCCGGGCGCCACCCCGCTGCGGCTGACCGAGGCCCCCGGCCGGGACCAGGACCCCACGTTCGTGGCCGGGGACGGCAAACTGATCGCCTTCACCAGCCAGCGTGACGGCCCCACCAACCGCGAGATCTACGTGACGAGCGCGACCGCCCCTGACGATGCCAACGCCCGCAAGCTGACCTCGTTCCGAGGGGACGACGCGACCCCGCGCTGGACCTCCGGCTGATCTCCCGGCGCCGGGACGGAAGCATCTCGGCGGGGCGAGGCGAGGCGGCCGTGGCTTTCTCGGCTCGGACGGCACGGGTACGGTCCGGGCCGGCCGCTTCGGCCCAGGCTGTCCGGACGCGGACGGCACAAGGGGCCACCCACGCGGCGGCCGCGCGGCATGTGAGCTCGGCTCGGCCGGCACGAGCTCACGTCCTTCGGTCTGCCTGCCGCGCGGAGCGAATCCGGCCCGTACACAGCACGAGGTCCGGGCAGCTCCGGCCTGGAAGCTGCCCGGACCTCAGTCAGGACGGTGACGGGTGGACGGTCAGGACGACGACGGCTTGCGCTTGGCCGTCTTCGGGTCCATCCGGCGGATCAGGATGGCGGTGATGATGACACAGATCACGCCGATCGCCACGCCCCCGGCGATGTCGACGGCATACGCCTGCGCGGTGTGGTCGAAGAACGGGTCGTCGACGACCTTGCTGTTGAGCAGCTTGCCGTCGGGACGCAGCTGGCCGGCCAGGCTGATCCGGTTGAGGTCACCGACCGAGGACAGCGCCGCGTAGCCCCAGCGGGCCGGCGCGATCAGGCTGACCTGCTCCAGGCCGGGCTTGCTGTGCACCGGCAGGATGCCACCGCTGAACACCAGCTGCGCCATGGTGAGCAGAACGAGCAGCGGCATGGTCTTGTCCGCGTTGTCGACCAGGGCGGAGATGAGCAGCCCGAGCATGGCCGACGACAGCGACACCACGATCACCGCGAGCAGGCACTCGACCAGGGGATTGCCCAGCACGAGCGCTTCGTCGGGCTCCCGACCGAGCAGGCCGATCAGGGTGAACGGGATCGCCTGCAACGTCGTGATCAGGGCCAGTACGAGGATCTTCGAGCCGATGTAGGCGGTCCGGGACAGCCCGATCGCCCGTTCCCGCCGGTAGATGGCCCGTTCCTTGACGATCTCCCGGACGGAGTTCGCCATGCCCATGAAGCAGGCGCACAGCACCATCACCAGCAGGATCGTGCCGGCGTCCGAGTTCGGTGAGCCGTCCTCGGGCAGGCCGAACCCGCCGGGGATGGCCCGTGGGATGAGCCCGAGCAGGAACGGGAAGGCGATGATCAGCCGTAGGTAGGATCTGTCGGAGGCAACAACGGAAAGTGTTCGCCGGCTTAATGTGACGAGCTGGGAGAGCACCGACTGCTGGCGGATGCTCGGCAGGTCCTCCGGCGCCGGCCGGGCCGACGGCGCGGTGATCGACGCGGGGACGTAGTAGCGCGACTGGCGGAACCGGTCCGCCGACTCCGCGCCGGGGGTGGCCTCCAGCATCAGGAAGACGTCCGGGTAGTCCCTCTTGTTGAAGAAGGACAGGGCGTCGCGCGGCGGGCCGAAGTAGGCGACGTACCCGCCAGGGGCCAGCACCAGGACGTAGTCGCAGAGGTCCAGCTGGGCGACGCTGTGAGTGACCACGACGACCGTGCGCCCGTCATCGGCCAGCTTGCGCAGCGACTCCATGACGTTCTTGTCCATGCCCGGGTCGAGGCCGGAGGTGGGCTCGTCCAGGTAGAGCAGGGTCGGCTTGGTCAACAGCTCCAGGGCGACGCTGGTGCGCTTGCGCTGGCCGCCGGAAAGCCTGGACACCTGGGTGTCGGCGTGCTGGGTCAGGCCGAGCTCGGCGAGGACCTCGTCCACCCGGGCGCCGCGCTCCTGCTTGGTGGTGTCCGGCGGGAAACGCAGCTCGGCGCCGTACTCCAGGGCACGGCGGACGCTGAGCGTGGTGTGAAGCAGGTCCTCCTGGGGGACGTAACCGATGCGGCGGCGCAGCTCGTCGTACTCGGAGTACATGTCCCGACCGGCGTAACGCACCGTGCCCTTGTCCGCGGGGCGGAAACCGGTGAGGGCGTTGAGCAGGGTGGACTTGCCCGCGCCACTGGGTCCGACCACCGCCAGCAGTGCCCGGCCGGGCAGCCGGAAGGTCATGTCGTGCATGAGCTGCTTCTGGCCAGCCCACACGTTCAGGCCGTCGGCCTCGAAGCTGACGTCCCCGGAGTCGACGTACTCGACGAGTTCGTCCTCGACGCGCTGGAAGACGTGGTGACCGACAGCGATGACCGCGCCCTGCGGCACCGGCTCGCGGATGATGCGCTTGCCGTTGACGAACGTCCCGTTGGCCGACTCGAGGTCGGCGATCTCCACATCCCCGCCGGGGCCCAGGTAGATCTCGGCGTGCTGCCGGGAGGCCAGCAGGTCGCCCACGACGATGTCGTTGTCCCGGGAACGGCCGATGGACATCCGGCCCGGGCGCAGCCGGTAGGAGGTCTGGCGCTCGTGCTCACGCTCAAGATCGTGGCTGCTCGTCTCGGCCTGGTTGCCCGCCGGCTGCCGAGGCAGCTGCGGGCCGGGCTCGTAGCTGACGGAGCCACGCAGCATCGTCGGCATCTCGAAGTGCGAGTCCTGGTAACGCGGGGGGTCGGCGTAGCCGACGGGAACCTCCAGCAGGACGACGACCTCCGGCCCGGTCGGGGTACCGAGCCGGAACCGGACCTCGCCGTTGACGTCGACGCTCTGTACCCGCTGACCGTCGAGCCAGGTTCCGTTCGAGCTGATGTCCCGGACAGCCCAGCCCGCGCCGACCGGCTCGATCAGCAGGTGCCGGCGGGAGACCCGGCTGTCCGGCATCACGAAATCGGCCGTGCGCGCGCGGCCGACAACGAACGGCTGACCAGCAGGCACGGTGGCCACGTTGGCACCGCTGACGACTCTCAGGGTCGTCTGCACGTGTTTCCCCCTTCGGCGACCCAGGAACGGTGACCTCCGGCAGCACGCGAAAGGCGTGTTCGCGTCGCCATCGGCTCTCTGGGGCGGGACACAGGCCGGATGTCCCGCCGGACTGACTTCGACATGAATCTTCCGATCTTGCTGGTCGTCGGATCGTAGCGCCGCCCACCTACCTCGATCGACGATGGGTGTGCCAATCACCACGGACTGGACGCAGAGGAGCAGACTGCGTGTGGCCAGTCATGTCCGTAGACGGCCGGCTGCCGGTGTGACGATATCCAGTACCGGCCGAGGATGACGCGCGGGCTATCCCACGTCCGTCAACTGTCGTCGATTCGACGTCGCGACAGAGGACCAAAGAAAAAGATCTTGCTTTTCGCGTGCCACCGGTGGGTCACATATTCTTAGCTACCAAGAGTATGCAAACGGCGACCGAAATCCGTGGCCGAACGGTACAGCGAAGGATCACGACGAGCCGGCACAGCCGGCGGCCGACAGCGGATCCGGCAGCCGCGCACGGACATCGGCCACCAGACTCTTCCAGCTTCCGGCCGCCTTCAGCCGTGCCGGTCCGACGGACCCGGCCCCGGGCCGGCCGCCGCGCGGGGCGCTACCAGGCCGGCGGCAGGTTACGCCATGATCCGCCACGGTGAATACCATCCGTTATGAGGACTCGGTCCGCTACGCGGGCGACATCCGTTATGAGAATGCCGTCCGTTACGACGCTGACGTGGGTTCCGCGGCGGGAAGGACCACGTTTGTCGCCGTCGCGGTGACCGAGATACCGTTCTTGCCGGTGGCGGCCTTCTCGATCTGCAGGTTGAACGGCAGGTTGCTGATCGGCAGCGGGATCCCCGGCAGCGCGACGCCCGGCAGCCGGAAACCGAGGATCTCGGTGGGTATCAGGGTCAGCGTGTTGTCCTGGACCCCGAAACGGGTCGTTCCGCTCAGCTCCTGGGTACCGAGGATCCCGGTGTCGATCTCGCCGGATATGCGCACCTCCCGGCCGTCGTCGACCGGGGTGATCTTCACGTCCTGCGTTGCCAGATAGGCGTTGAGATCGTCATAGGTGATCTGCACGTCCGCGGTCACCTTGTCGACCGGCACGTCCTTGACCTGGTCACGGATGGCGTCCCAGAACGGCACGTGGACGCCCTGCAGCCGGGCCTTCACCTCGGTGATCCGCGGGCCGGGCGTGGGAATGTCGGTGACCGTCACCCGCAGGTCGTCGTACTTGCCGAAGAGGACCTGGGTGAGGAAGGGGAAGCCGCCGATCGAGACGTCGGTGACCCTGGCCGGTCTGACCCCGGGGTCGGTGCTGCTCTGCGCCACGGACGCCTCCGCCTTCGCCTTCATCTGGCTCTCGGCGATCGGCACCGCCGCGCGGTCGGCCACGACCAGCAGGATGATCAGCGCGACCAGTGTGATGATCGGCCATCTCCGCCGCCGGCGACGGGCTACCGGGCCCGGCGTCACATCGGTGGGCGCGAGCGGGGGCTGGCCTCCATACGGTGGACCTCCATACTGCGCCCCTCCATACTGCGCACCCGTGTACGGCGGGCTCCCGTACGGCGAGCCCTCTGGCGGCGGGAGCGCGCTGGTCGGCGGTATCGGTGCGGCCGGCGTGCCAGGCTGCGCCGGCGAACCGGGCGGCGCGTCCGGCCCGGGCCACCCGGGCTGGGCAGCCGGACGGAACGAGTCGGCGGGCGGCGGCGGACTGACCGGGCCGACGCGGGCCCGCTGCGTCTGGGCACCGGCGCCGGCAGCGGCGGCGGACGGTGGGAGGCGCCGGGTCGATTCCTCGGGGTCGCTACCCACGTCCGGGTCGTTGTCGTGTCCAGTGCTCACGGTCAGGATGGTCGCATGGATGGCGGATCCTGGCACGACATGGGTCAGATCACCCGGGGAAATGCCCGTCCCCGAACAGGTGCGGCGCCCGCTCGGTGACGCTGGGCGGGCCCAGCCGGAAGACCGATCCGCGGGCAGCGGTGTAGGCGTTCCAGAAGTGCTCGGCCACCACGTCCGGGGAGAGCCGGCCGTCGGGGGCCACCCGGGCGTCGAGCACCACGGTCCGTAGCCGGATACCGCGGGTACGCAGCACCGGCGCCAACGACGTCCCGAGCGCGAGCAGCCCGGCCTTGCCGATCGCGAGGGCGAACCGGCCGGCGGCCGGCTCGGTTCTCGGCCCGGCCGCGGTCAGCAGCACACACGCTCCGGGACGCTCGGCCAGCAGCGCCACCGCGGCCTGGACGACGGTCAGCGCCCCGGTGACGTTGACCGCGAGGGTCTGGTTGACCGTGTCCGCCGACACCGACAGCGCGGTGCCCCGGATACTCAGCTTGGCGTTGTAGACCACGGCGGTCAGGCCACCGAGCTCGTCGGCGAGCTTGTCCAGCGCCGTGGCCACCGCCCCCGGCGCGGTGACGTCCGCGACCTCACCACTGACGGTGATCTGATCCCGGGCGAGGTCGGCCGTCACCCGGTGGACCGTGTCGGCCGACCGGGCGATCACCCCGAGCCCGAAGCCCTCCCGGGCGAACCGGCGCAGAAGTTGGACGCCGAACGCCTGCCCCGGCCCGACAATGACAAGCGCCCGCTCCCGGCGCGGGTCGGCGCGCTCCTGCTGCATGCGCCCATAGTGGCCCAGTGGGCCGTGAGCTCATAACGGCCCAGCGGGCCGCATGTCCGTAGCGGTGCCTGCAGCGGCCCGGAGAGCTTGCGGCCGGTAGCGGCCCAGGGGCCGCGTACCGGGTCCGTGGCGACCCCGCCGGGCCGGCCGGCTCAGGTGGCCCGAGGGACGAGGACACCAGGGTTGAGGATGCCGTCCGGGTCGAGGGTGTGCTTCACCGCGCGCAGCACCGCCACCCCGAGATCACCGATCTCCGCGGTGAGCCAGGGCTGGTGGTCGACGCCGACGGCGTGATGGTGGGTGATCGTCCCGCCGGTCTCGACGATCGCGCGCGAGGCGGCGGCCTTCACCCTGCGCCACCGTGCCACCGGGTCGTCACGGCCTGGGCACACGACGGTGAAGTACAGCGAGGCACCGGTCGGGTAGACGTGTGAGACATGGCACATGACCAGGCCGGGTGCTCCCCCGGCGGCGGCTTCGCCCGCCCCCGCGCCGGCCGGTCCGGCAGCTGCCTCGCCAGCCGGCCCGGCGGTCGCCCCCGCGGGCGGGCCGGCGGCCTGCCGCACCGTCTGGCCCGCGGCCTGTTCCGCGGTCAGGGCGGCGACGAGGGTGTCGCGTACCCGGGTGTAAAGGCCCGGCAGGGCCGACCAGAACCCGGCCGTCTCCAGTGTCTCGGCGAACATGCCGGCGTCCAGCAGGGCGTCCCGCAGGTACGGGCCGTGGAAGCGGCCGCGCACCCACTGCGTGCCGGCCTCGGCTCCCAGCGGGACCCCGCCGGCCGCGCCCAGCACCTCGGCGACCGCGGCCTGGCGCGCGGCGACCCAGTCGGCCTCGCCCTCGTAGCCGGCGATCAGACGGCAGCCGCCCGCGTCGGCGCCGATGCCACCGCCGGCGAGCCCGGCGGCCGTCTCGGTCTCGTCCGACAGGCGCGCGACCGTGGGAAGCAGATCCCGCTGCGCCAGTTCGCGCAGCGCCGCCGTCCCCGCGGCAAAGCCAGCCAGCCGCCATCCCTCGTAGTGGGTCGCCGCGGGCAGCGGCCGGACCCGCAGCCGCAGCTGCGTGATCACCCCGAAGGCCCCTTCGGAGCCGAGCGCGAGCTGCCGCAGGTCGGGCCCGGCCGCGGACGCCGGGGCGCGGCCGAGCTCCCAGGTGCCGGCCGGGGTGGCGATCCGCAGGCCGACGACCAGGCTGTCGAAGCGGCCATAGCCCGCGGACGCCTGGCCGCTGGAGCGGGTCGCGGCGAACCCGCCGACGCTGGCGTACTCCCACGACTGTGGACGGTGACCAAGGGTGAAGCCGTGTGCGGCAAGGGCGGCCTCCAGGGCCGGGCCGCGCAGACCAGGCTCACAGGTGACGACCTGTGACTCAGCGTCGACGGCCGTGAGCCGGTCCAGCCGCGCCAGGTCGAGCGCGACGACGCCGGCGAACCCGCCCCGGGCCGGGGCCAGACCGCCGACCACCGACGTCCCGCCGCCGAAGGGCACCACCGCCAGCCGCAGCCGGGCGCACACCCGCAGCACGGCGAGCACCTCGTCATGGCCCGCCGGCAGGACGACGGCGTCGGGGGCGTCGAGGGCGTCGCCGGCCCGCAGGCGCAGCAGGTCGGCGGTGGACCGGCCCCGGCAGCGCCGGACGCGGCTGCCGGCGTCCACCCGTACCCACGCCGGCCCGACCACACCGGCCAGCGCCTCACTCGCTTCGACGGACAGTGACGATGCCGGCAGGTGCAGCTCGTCCAGCCCTACCGGTGGAGTGTCCTGGCGGGCGACCGCGAAAGCCGCCTCCAGCAGGGAACGGATGTCCTCGGCCAGGGGTGTGTGCGCGTCGGGGGCGCCCCAGCCCCACCAGACCGTCCCGCTACGGTTCGTTGTCGAAGCTGTCACCACATACACTGTGACAGATGTCGTCACAGCGCCATCGTGACAACCACCATGACACGCTGGACGCGCCACCCCGCCGACGATCCGCCGCCGGCCGGACAGCGACGCCAAGCCGGCTTCCCCCGCCTTCGCACCAGGCCACCGCATCGCACCAGGCCACCGCGCCGCGCCGGCCGACCGCCCGGCCGGCGTCCTCGACGGCGTCGTTGAACCGGCGGCAACGCGAGCGGGACCTCGCCGAGCTCGCCGACGGCGCCGTGGTCGACGTGCTGGTGATCGGCGGCGGGGTGACCGGCGCCGGAGTGGCGCTGGACGCGGCCAGCCGCGGGCTGTCCGTGGCCCTGGTGGAAGCTCACGACCTCGCCTTCGGCACCAGCCGCTGGAGCTCCAAGCTCGTCCACGGCGGGCTGCGTTACCTCGCTAGCGGCGACCTCGCGCTGGCCCACGAAAGCGCCCGGGAACGGGCCGTCCTGCTGGGTACCACAGCGCCCCACCTGGTCCGGCCGCTGCCGATGCTGCTCCCGCTGGCGGCCGGCTTCCCCATCAGCACAGCCCTTGCCGCCAACGCCGGCCTGCGCGTCGCCGACATCCTCCGCCGCGCCGCCGGCACCCCGCGGACGGTGCTGCCCGGGCCACGGCGGCTGACCGCTGTCGAGGCCCGGCACATGGTGCCGGCCCTGCGCGCCCCCGGGCTGCGCGGCGGGCTGCTGACCTGGGACGGCCAGCTCGTCGACGACGCGCGGCTGGTCGTGGCGATCGCCCGGACCGCGGCCCGGCACGGCACGCGCGTCATCACCCGCTGCCGGGTGCGGGAAGCCGACGGCAGCGGCGCCACCGCCGTCGACACCGTGAGCAACTCACCGGTGATACTTAGATCACGTAGTGTGGTGAACGCCACCGGTGTGTGGGCCGGCGACCTGTGCGCCGACGCGCGCCTGCGCCCCAGCCGCGGCACCCACCTCGTGGTGGCGGGCAGCGCCCTGGACGGCCTGCGGACGGCGATCATCATCCCGGTGCCCGGTGAGCGCAACCGGTACGTGTTCGCGCTGCCCCAGCCGGGCGGCCACGTCTACGTCGGGATCACCGACGAGCCGGTCGACACGGTCGTCGACGTGCCGGTGCCGACCGCCGCCGAGCTGGACTTCCTGCTCGGCGTGCTGTCGAGCGTGCTCACGGTGCCGGTCGGCCGGGCCGACGTCCTGGGCGCCTTCGCCGGGCTGCGGCCGCTGCTGGCGAGCGCGGCCGGGCGCACCGCGGACCTGTCCCGGCGCCACGCGGTGATCACCTCGTCCGACGGCATGGTCACCGTCGTCGGGGGCAAGCTCACCACCTACCGGCGGATGGCCGCCGACGCCGTGGACACGCTGGTCCGCGCCGGCGGTCTGGACGCCGGGCCGTGCCGTACTCGGCGGTTGCCGCTGGTCGGCGCGGCCAGCTGGTCACAGCTCGCCACCGTGGACGCCCCGCCCAGGCTCGTCGCCCGCTACGGCGCCGAGGCGCCCGCGGTGGTCGCGGGCACCCACGGCGACCCCGGGCTTCTTCTGCCGCTGTGTGACGGCGTCGAGGTGACCGGCGCGGAGCTGCTGTTCGCCCTGCGCCACGAGGGCGCCCTGGACGCCGACGACCTGCTCGACCGCCGTACCCGCATCGGCCTGGTGCCGGCCGACCGCCAGGCCGCGCTCCCCGCTGCCGAGGCCCTCGTCCGCCAGACCCTCACCATGATCGACACCTGACGCGCCCGGCGCACCCGGCGCACCAGCCACACCGGCACCAGGCAATATCAACAATCATCGGCTGCCGGAAAAGATCGCCGGTAGTTTGTCGTTGTGTACGCCCAGAGGACCGAAAAGCGTACCGAACGACACAGCCACATGGATCATGAAACGGCCGCCCGCCCCCGCACCGGCACGGTGCGTGGTTCGATGCTGTGTGATCACGAAGTCGGCTCGGGCGACGCGACAGGCGGGGCCGGGGCAGGCCGGGCCGAGGTACCGATGGTGAGGGACGCAATGCGTTCCCGATGATGGTCGGGGTCGCCGTAACTGTAGATCTCGCGTTTGGCCCGCTTGTAGAAGAAGTGGGCCTCGTGCTCCCAGGTGTAGCCGATCCCGCCGTGATACTGGATCATCGTCCCGGTCACCTCCCGGGCGGCGTCACCGGCTTTGCTCTTGGCCACGGCGGCCGCGAGCCGGCGGTCGGCGAGCCCGGTGTCGAGCGCGTGCGCCGCGTACAGCACCGCGTGTTCGGCCATGGTCACAGCCAGGTGCAGGTCGGCGAGATGGTGCTTGAGCGCCTGGAAGGAGCCGACCGGCCGGCCGAACTGCACCCGGTCACGGTCGTAGGCGACGGTGCGCCCGAGCGCCTGACGGGCGAGGCCGACCAGGTCGGCCGCGGTGAGCAGGGCGGCCCGGTCCAGCAGTTCGGTGAGGACGGCGGCCGACGACTCCGGCAGCCGCCGCGCGTCCACCCCGTCGAGGGTCAGCGACGCCGCGCGCACGGTGCCGTCGTAGCTGTCCAGCCCGTCGACGGTGACGCCCGGTGAACGCGGATCCACCAGGTACAGCCCGGTCTGCCCGGACGGCTCGGTGGCGGCCACGACGACGGTCCGCGCGACCTCGGCGTATTCGACGGGCAGCGCGGTTCCGGTGAGCCGGCCCGCCGCGTCGGCGGTGACCCGCACACCCGTCGGGTCGTACCGGCCGGCGGGGCCGCGCAGCGCCACCGTGGCCACCAGGTCGCCGGTGGCAATCCGGGGCAGCAGGGCGCGCCGCTGCTCCGGCGAGCCGGCGAGGCGGATGGCCTCCCCGGCGAGCACGGTGGGCAGCCACGGCCCGGGGACGACGCCCGCGCCGAAGGCCCGGGCGACCACCTGGGCGTCCACCAGGCCGAGGCCGAGCCCGTCGTGCTCCGGCGGGACGAGCACGGCCAGCCAGCCCTGCTCCCCGGCGGTCTTCCACAGTTCGGCGGGATGGCCGTCGCCGCCGGTGTCCTCGAAGACCGCCCGGACGGCCGTCAGGTCGAACCTGTCCGCCAGGTAGTCGCGGACGGTGTCGCCGAGCGCCCGTTGCTCCTCGGTCAGCGCGAAGTACATGCCCGGGACGCTATCGGGGCAGGCCGAGGACACGCTCGGCGACGATGTTGCGTTGCACCTGGGACGATCCACCCCAAATGGTAACCGAACGTGACCACATCGCCTCGCGGTGCATGGCACGCAGGTCCGTGTCGGGATCCGGCCGGGCCAGGGTGGCCTCCGGGCCGAGCAGGTCGTCGAAGGTCTCCCACAGCTGCTGGTGTGTCTGCGACCACTGGAGCTTGGTCAGCGACGACCCGGCGCCGAGCTCCTCCCCCTGCTCGACCTGGGTGAGCACGTGCATGGCGTGGTAGCGCAGGCACTCGAGGTCGACGATCCGCTGGGCCAGCCGCTGGCGCAGGACGGGATCGTCGAGCCGGCCGGGGGGAGCCGCCGCCACGATCTCGTCGAACTGGCGGCGGAAGGCGGTGTACTGGGCCAGGCCGGAGGCACCGCGCTCGAACGACAGCAGCAGCATCGCCGTGGCCCAGCCGTTGCCGACCCCGCCGAGGCAGTCGGTCACCTTCACCCGGGCGTCGGTGAAGAAGACCTCGCCGAACTCGCTCACCCCGCTCATCTGGCGCAGCGGCCGGGCCTCGACCCCGTCCTGGCGCATGTCGACGAGCAGCATGGACAGGCCGTGGTGCCGCTGCGATCCGGGTTCGGTCCGGACGAGCATGAAGATCTTGTCCCCGTGCGCGGCGTTGGTCGTCCAGACCTTCTGGCCGGTGACGACGAACTCGTCGCCGTCGAGCACGCCGGTGGTGCGCAGGGCCGCGAGGTCCGAGCCCGCGCCGGGCTCGGAGAAGCCCTGGCACCAGATGACGTCGTTGCGCAGCAGCAGCGGGATGATCTCCCGCTTCTGCTCGTCGGTCCCGACCGCCATGACGGTGGGCACCAGGAAGGTCAGGCCGATCTGGTTGACCGAGTGGGGCACCCGGGCCCGCGCGCTCTCCTCGTCGTGGATCGCCTGCATGCCCGGCGTCCCGCCGCGGCCGCCGTACTCCCGCGGCAGGGAGATGCCGGCGAAGCCGGCGCTGTGACGCAGCCGCTCCCAGTTCCTGCGCAGCTCGAACGCGTCGGCCTCGGGGACGCCGGCCCAGAACGACGGCGACCGCCACCGCGGCGGGACGTTGTCGGCGAGCCAGGCCCGCAGCTGGGCGCGGAAGCGCTCCTCGTCGGGGGTGAAGCTGAGGTCCATCGGACGGCCTCCCACGAGGCGCGGAAGCCGACAGGGAGAGCCGTCGGCGGCGGACACCGGGCGAAGAGCACGGTAGGAAGAACACAGTAGACAGTAGGTGGTCCAGGTCAGCGCCAGTACCGATGGCGTGGACCACGGCGCCGGCCCGGAGCGCAGGCAATCGATTACCGTATGAAAATGATCACTGTGAGCAAGCTACCATGCGGGCCTCGTTCGCGGCAGGCACGATGTGACCTGTCCGCGCCAGCTCTGGCCGCCACGCTCCGGGGACGGGGAACACGATGATCGCTCCGGCACGGCTGAATCCCACCACCCGTGGTGACGCCCTGATCCAGATGGAATCCGACGTCGTCGACGTCGTCGTCATCGGCGGGGGCGTCACCGGCGCAGGTGTCGCGCTCGACGCGGCCACCCGTGGGCTGTCCGTGGCGCTGGTCGAGGCGCGCGACCTCGCGGCCGGCACGTCCAGCCGGTCCAGCAAGCTGATCCACGGCGGTCTGCGCTACCTCGAACAGCTCAACATCGCGCTCGTCAGTGAGGCGCTGCGGGAGCGGGCGCTGCTGCTGGACACGCTCTGCCCGCACCTCGTCCGCCCGGTCCCGTTCCTGTTCCCGCTGACCCACCGGGGATGGGAACGCGCCTACGTCGGCACTGGGATGGTGCTCTACGACACCCTCGGCGGTGCCCGCCGGGCGGTGCCGCGCCATCGCCACCTGACCAGGCGGGCGGCGCTGCGCGCCGTCCCCGCGCTGCGCCCGGACGCCCTGGTGGGCGCGATCCAGTACTGGGACGCCCAGGTCGACGACGCCCGGCACACGATGTTCGTTGCCCGGACCGCCGCCCACTACGGTGCGCTGATCGCCACCAGCGCCCGGGTGACGGGCCTGCTGCGCGAGGGCGACCGGGTCGCCGGGGTGCGGGTCCACGACCTCGAGGGCGGCGGGCAGATCGACGTCCGCGCCCGGCAGACCATCAACGCCGCGGGGGTGTGGACCGACGACATCCAGGCGATGGCCGGCGGGCGCGGCCAACTGTCGGTGCGGCCCTCCAAGGGCATCCACCTGCTGGTGCCCCGGGACCGGATCCACGCCACCACCGGGCTGATCCTGCGCACCGAGAGCAGCGTGCTGTTCGTGATCCCCTGGGGCAGCCACTGGATCGTCGGGACGACCGACACGGACTGGAACCTCGACCTCGCCCACCCGGCGGCCAGCAGCGCCGACATCGACTACCTGCTCACCCACGTCAACCAGGTGCTGCGCACGCCGCTGACCACCGACGACATCACCGGTGTCTATGCGGGGCTGCGGCCGCTGCTGTCCGGCGAGTCGGAGGACTCCTCCCAGCTGTCCCGGGAGCACGCGGTGGTCTCACCGCTGCCCGGCCTGACCATGGTCGCAGGCGGGAAGTACACCACGTACCGGGTGATGGCCCGGGACGCGGTCGACGCGGTGGCACACGGGCTGAACCGCAGCGTGCCGCCCTCCTGCACCGACCGGGTTCCCCTGCTCGGCGCCGACGGCTACCCGGCGCTGTGGAACGCGCGGGAGGCGCTGGCCCGCTCCGCGGGGATCCACGTGGCCCGGGTCGAGCACCTGCTGACCCGCTACGGCACCCTCACCCAGGAGGTCCTGGCGCTCGTCCGGCAGCGGCCCGAGCTCGCCCGACCGGTGCGCGGGGCCGACACCTACCTGGCGGCGGAGGCCGTGTACGCCGCCTCCCACGAGGGGGCGCTGCACCTCGACGACGTGCTCACCCGCCGCACCCGGATCTCGATCGAGACCTGGGACCGCGGGTTGGAGGCCGCCGCGGACGTCGCCGAACTCGTCGCGCCCGAGCTGGGTTGGGACCGGCAGACCATCGACGTCGAGATCGGGCACTACCAGGCGCGGGTGGCGGCCGAGCGGGAGTCCCAGCAGCAGGCCGACGACCAGACCGCCGACGCGGCCCGCCTGGGCGCGCCGGACGTCCGGACCGGCGGGCGCTCCCTGCTCGGGCGGTCCGAGCCGGCGCACTCCTGACGCTCGTCCTTCTCCGCCGTGATGCTCCCTGCTCGGGCGGTCCGAACCGGCCCTCGGCCGAGGCCTGTGACCCGCCACGAGCCGGGCGGAGCCCGGGCCCGGGCCCGGGCAGGGGCCAGGTGGGGGCCAGGTGGGGCAAGAGCGCCGATGCGGTACGGATGAGGTGCACAAGCCATCCGGAAAATCGCATGTGAAACGCCTGGGAAACATCTCAGAAATGACGTTCGCGACTTGCTGTCAACCACACGACACTGCGACTACCAGCAGATATCGGAGCATTACTCCATGCTGTTTGCGCAGGTCGGAGGGGTGATCTGACACGGTGTCGACAGAATAAAAACAAACGAAAAACATCGCAAAAACCGTACTCAGAAACAGGGCTGAACGGCTGCGGAATCATTCTTTGAGAAGAATCGACGACGCCGGCCGGAAGCTGAAAAAATGATTTCGCCCGGACGAACTGGGCGTAACATGTAACCACACCACCACCGGGTGACGCCTCCCAGTGGGGATGCCCACTGGTCATACGTGGCATAAGTGGTAGGTTCCATGGGTAGTGGGACCCTGTGCTCGCAGAACACCGGATCGGCTCGTGGCGTCTGTTCGTTCTGGAGGTCCGCCTATATCCGTACGCTCTTGCCCCCGGCCAACGGGCGGGCGAACAACCTGGCCACCGCCGGGCCCGCCACCGTCCAGTGGCCGCTTATAACACAGCCACCGGGATTGCCGGCACGGGGTAGGTGCGCGACCCTGGATTCGCCAGGCCGACCAACATCCCGATCCCACGCCGACCAGAACGAGCCGCAGGATTCCCGGAGCCGTTCCGGATCCTTCGTCCGATCAACGGACCAGACGCGAAGATCTGAAACCCGCTCCCCCCGGAGAAGGGCAGCAACCCCGTAAAGGGACGCTGTATTCGCACGGCTACGATTGACAGTAGTTCCGTACGGAGACGGGAGAGACCCGCCGTGACAACGCAGGCACACCCAGGATGGGATCCGGGCGGACTCCGCCGACGGCCTGAAACTGCCGGCCGTACCCGGAACCCCGTCGACGCCCGGAACACCGCCGGCCACCCCGACACCGCCGGCCACCGGCAGCCTGATCACCGGCCGGTCAGCCAGCAGCCCGCCGGCCAGCCGGTCCACGAGCAGATCGCACCCGCGAACACCGGCCTGGACCTGCTGTGGACGCACGACGGGCTCACCCGCGAACTCATGGCGATGACCCGTGCCAGGCGCCCCCACCGCTTCCTGCCCGTCTCCGGGCCGTCCCTGGACTCCGCCGCGCAACGGTGGCTGGCGGCACGCACGCACCACGAGGGCGTCGTACCCACCGGCCAACTCGTCGACGACCCGCTCGTGTGCGGTTTCGAGGACCGGGTCGACGCCCTGCGGCGGATGAGCGACGTCCTCGGCGGCAACGACGTGTACGCCCTGTCCCGCACCGAACTTTCGATCACCGTCCGCCTGCTGCGGGTCGGAACCCACAGCGACGCCCACCAGGCCCGGCTCTACGCGGTCGCGGCGGAGCTGGCCCGGCTGGCCGGGTGGGCGATGTACGACATCGGCCAGTACGGCACGGCCCAGCGCTGCTGGCTGATCGCGCTGCGCGCCGCCCACGAGGCGAACGCGCCCGCTCTCGGCGCCAACATCCTGCGCTGCATGGCCGAGCAGGTCACCTGGTACGGGCAGCCCGCGGACGCGGTCAGCCTGCTGCACCGCGCCCAGGCCGGGGCACGCTACCTGCTCAGCGCGATCGAGCGGGCCGTGATCGCGGCCGACCTGGCCGTCGCGCACAGCCGCGCGGGCAGCAGCGAGGACGCCGCCGCCGAGACCGAACTCGCCTACACGTTGATCGACAAGGTCCGCCCCGAGGACAGCCCGCCCTACATGTACTGGGCCCGCCGCAAGGACGTCGCGTTCTCGGCCGGGGAGGCACTGCTGTCCAGCGGCAGCCCCGAGGCGGCCATACCGCACTTCGAGGCCGCCCTCGACGATCTCGACGAGCTCGACGAGGAGGTCCCCCGCGACCGCGTCGAGTTCCTCACCAGGCTGGGGATCGCCAACATCCGCACCGGCGACGCCGACCGGGCCGTCGCCCTGGGTCACCAGGCCGTCTCCTGCGCCACGATGATCGACTCTGGCATGACGCGCCGGGACATCGCCCGCCTGTGCCAGGAACTCGAACAGGCCGGGGCGACCGCGCAGACGGCCGGCCTGGTCGACCACGTCCGCGACGCGCTCGGCCCGGCCGGCCTGTCATCTCCCACCCTGTCCTGAGCCCCACCCTGTCCTGAGCCCACTGCCGCAGGCCGCTCCGCCGCGTCCCGCATGACCCCACGCCCCGTCCCGCGCGGCCTCCTGACAGCCCGACCACCCCGCGCACCGGTAGCCGGTCGTCCCGCACGTTCTTCCAACTTCCTGCCGTATGCCCGCCGGAGGCTCCCGATCCTGTTCTCGGAGAACAGAACACGAGGCTGGAGTCCACACCTGCCGGACGTAGTCCGGCGCACAGTTGGCCTGCCAGGGTGACAGGCATGACATCCACCCCGGACATCAACCTGTTGCACGAGCTTGAGCCCGTCGCCGCGGCCAACCTCAACCGCCATCTCGACCTCGCCACCGAGTGGATGCCGCACGAGTACGTCCCGTGGAGCCAGGGCCGCGACTTCGACACCCTGCCGTGGGATCCGGAGCAGTCCAGGCTGTCCGACGTGGCCCAGATCGCCTTCGAGGTCAACCTGCTCACCGAGGACAACCTCCCCAGCTACCACCGTGAGATCGCCACGATCTTCGGCCGGGACAGCGCGTGGGGCGCCTGGGTGCACCGCTGGACGGCTGAGGAGGGCCGGCACAGCATCGTGATGCGGGACTATCTGATGGTCACCCGCGGCGTCGACCCGGTCGGCCTCGAGCGTGGCCGCATGCACCAGATGCAGAAGGGGTTCGACAGCGGTGACAAGACGCCGCTGCGCACCATCGCCTACGTGTCGTTCCAGGAACTCGCCACCCGGATCAGCCACCGCAACACCGGGCGGTTCACCCAGGACCCGATCGCCGAGAAGCTCCTCACCCGGGTCGCCGCGGACGAGAACCTTCACATGATCTTCTACCGCAACCTGGTCGCCGCCGCGCTGGAGCTCACCCCGTCCGCGACGGTGCAGGCCATCGCCGAGGAACTGATGACGTTCCAGATGCCCGGGACCGGCATCGAGAACTTCGAGACCAAGGCGAAGCAGATCGCCAAGGCCGGCATCTACAACCTCCGCAACCACCATGACGACGTGGTCACGCCGCTGCTGCGGCACTGGAAGTTCTTCGAGCTGACCGGTCTGGACGCGCCGGCCGAGCAGGCCCGCGAGAACGTCGGGCACTACCTCACCGCCCTCGACGGCCTCGCCCGCAGGTACGAGGAAAAGTACGCGGCCGCGGGCCAGGGCACGCTGGCCGCCACATCCGCCTGAGCCGCCTGAGTGGCCGGGAGCCCGAGCCCGCGACGGGACGTTCGCCGGCTCGGGCTCCCGGCCACCGCGGCCTGCGCGGCGGAACTCCGCCGCGCAGCCTTCCTCGTGGCCCGTACCTCGGTAGCCCCGCACTTCGACGGCACCGCACTTCGACGGCACCGCAACGGCAACGGGCTCCTGGTTTCCTGCCGCCAAGGCCTTCGCCGGCTCTCGCCCCTTCGACAGGCTCCCGCGGGCGTCGGGTTTCTCCGGCACCAGGCCTTCGCGGTCCTGTCCGGCGCTGCGCGACTACTTGACGCGCAGAATTCACTTCTGTTGGTAGCGGTTTGATCAGAATCATGGGCGACGCAACGCGCATCCGTGTGTGGCACAACGATCATCGAGTCGGTGACCGGTCACGCGGTGGCGGGCCCGATGCCGGGAGACAATAGCCAAGGGCTCTTGGCCTCCAACGGCACCGTGCCAGTGAGCCGGGGGCTTGCCGCCCGCCCGGACCCGTCGGACCGGCTTCGCCCATCCGGCGGGACGCTCGGGCAGCACAACATGATCACATCACCGTCAGCTCTGGAACCTGGAGATCCGGATCTCCGACGGCACAAAAAATGATCATGCTGTTGCCGCCCCCGGACCGACAACCAACCAACAGGAGACCTCGTGCAGCTCGGGATGATCGGCCTTGGCCGGATGGGCGCCAACCTCGTGCGCCGGCTGATACGCCACGGCCACGACTGCGTCGTCTACGACGTCAACGCCGACGCGATCCGGCAACTGGAGGCCGAGGGCGCCACCGGGGCCACCACGCTGGCCGAGTTCGCGGCGAAACTCTCCACCCCCCGCGCCGCCTGGGTGATGGTCCCCGCCGGGATCACCGGGCAGAGCGTGTTCGCACTCGCCGAGCACTTCACCGCCG
Source organism: Protofrankia symbiont of Coriaria myrtifolia (assembly GCF_900634755.1). Taxonomy (NCBI): domain Bacteria; kingdom Bacillati; phylum Actinomycetota; class Actinomycetes; order Frankiales; family Frankiaceae; genus Protofrankia; species Protofrankia symbiont of Coriaria myrtifolia. Next base: position 826 of record NZ_CAAAFS010000110.1, on the reverse strand, counting down.
GTGACATCATCATCGACGGGGGGAACTCCTACTACCGTGACGACGTCGACCGGGCGAAGGAACTCACCGGCCGGGGCATCCACTACGTCGACGTCGGCACGTCCGGTGGGGTCTTCGGGCTCGAACGCGGATTCTGTCTCATGATCGGCGGCGAGAACGAGGTGGTGTCGCACCTCGACCCGATCTTCGCCGCGATCGCCCCCGGGTTCGACCAGGCACCGCGCACGCCAGGACGGGTCGGCGAGCCGAGCCGAGCGGAAAAGGGCTATCTGCACTGCGGGCCGAACGGCGCCGGGCACTTCGTCAAGATGGTCCACAACGGTATCGAGTACGGCATGATGGCCGCCTTCGCCGAAGGCATGGCCATCCTGGAGAAGGCCGGCATCGGCCGGGACCACACCGGCGAGCACGACGCCGAGACCACCCCGCTCGCCCATCCGGAGTACTACCAGTACGACATCGACACCGCGGCGGTGACCGAGGTGTGGCGCCGCGGCAGCGTGGTCAGCTCCTGGCTGCTGGACCTGACCGCGGCCGCGCTCGTCGAGGACCCGAAACTCGAGTCGTTCAGCGGCCGGGTCTCCGACTCGGGTGAGGGCCGCTGGACGGTGCTGGCCGCGGTGGAGGAAGGCGTGCCCGCCCACGTCCTCACCGCTTCGCTGTACGAGCGGTTCAGCTCACGCGGCGAGGCCCTGTTCGCCGACAAACTGCTCTCCGCGATGCGCAAACAGTTCGGCGGCCATGCCGAAAAACCAGCCACCTGACACATAAGCCGCCCGGCTTACCCCCATTTGGGGTGATGCCGAAGGCATCCGAGGTACTGACC
>NZ_CAAAFS010000109.1:0-5219 GCF_900634755.1 Protofrankia symbiont of Coriaria myrtifolia | reverse complement strand
TCCGAGGTACTGACCCGCCCCCGCCCCACAACCGGCTGCCCGCGGTCCGGCCCTCTGCCGCTGACCGCCTCACGGCCCGGCCACCCCACGATCCGGCTCCCACGATCCCGCCGTCCCACGAGCCGGGGCCACCCCACACAGCCCGGCAACCCGCTTCCTCACTCCCCACGCTCCCTGACGACCCGCGTCCTGACCTGTAGGTGGAAACCGCCACCAGCACGACGGTTTCCACCTACAGGCTCCGTGGGTGTAGGTGGGGTCGGTTGCGATAGTGACGGTTTCTACCTACAGGTTCGTTGTCCACAGGTGACTGGTCTCGCTCGCGGGTGGGGCGGAGGCCGTGGCAGCGTGGGGGTATGGCCCATGATCCCGGCTTGCGGCATCCGCGCGGCGGCAACAGGAACAGCAGCGGCGGCAAGAACAGTGGCGCCAGGCTCCTCGGCAGCGAGGGGCCTGGCAGCGAGGCTCGTGGCAGCGGCCACGGGACCCGCGGAAACGACCACACGTCCAGGCGGCGGGCCGATGGCCGTGGGGAACGCACGGTCTGGGAGCGGATCGCGGAATCGCAGGACGGCGTCATCTCCGTCCGTACGGCCCTGCGGGCCGGGATGACCGAGACGGAAATCCGCTGGAAGCTGCGCAGCGGCCGCTGGCAGCGGCCCATGCGGGGCGTGCTCGTCACCCACTCCGGCCCGATCACCGACGTCCAGATGATGCGGGCGGCCGTCGAGCGCCGTGGGCCGTTGCGCCGCAACACGCTGATCACTGACACCCTGAGCGACCTGGGTGATGGTGCCCATTCGGTGGCCGAAATCCTTTATCGAAAAATCGAGAACCGTTACGGCCTGCCGGCCGCGCGACGGCAGGAGAGGATCGACGCCGGTGGCAGCCGCTACCACCTCGACGTCTGGTACGAAACGTGGCGGGTCTGGGTGGAGATCGACGGTGGCTATCACCGGGAGGTACGTCAGTGGTGGGACGATCTGGCCCGGCAGAATGCCGGTGTGCTCCAGGACCGCCTCATTCTGCGCTTCCCGGTCCATGTGCTGCGCACCGAACCGCGGCTGGTGGCCGAACAGGTCGCCACAGCACTACGCCAACGCGGCTGGGAGCCGAACCTGTAGGTGAAAACCGTCATCATCACAGCGGTTTCCACCTACGGATGCGGGAGCCGTAGGTGGAAACCGTCGTTGGAGTGACAGGAACCACCTACGTGGCTTCTACGACTCCGCGATCGGGAGGTAGACATGGCTGCCGCGGGCGGCGAACTCCGCCGACTTCTCCCGCAGGCCGGCCTCCACGGCGTCGGTCTCCGCAATGCCGTGCTCCTCGGCGTACTTGCGCACGTCCTGTGTGATTCGCATCGAGCAGAAGTGCGGGCCGCACATCGAGCAGAAGTGCGCCGACTTCGCGGGCGCCGCGGGCAGGGTCTCGTCGTGGAAGGCCTTGGCGGTCTCCGGGTCGAGCGCGAGGTGGAACTGGTCGGTCCAGCGGAAGTCGAACCGCGCGTCGGAGAGGGCGTCGTCCCATGCCTGGGCGCCCGGATGCCCCTTGGCCAGGTCAGCCGCGTGCGCGGCGATCTTGTAGGCGATCACTCCGGCCTTGACGTCGTCGCGGTCGGGCAGGCCGAGATGCTCCTTGGGGGTGACGTAGCAGAGCATCGCCGTGCCGTACCAGCCGATCATCGCGGCGCCGATCGCGGAGGTGATGTGGTCGTAGCCGGGCGCGATGTCCGTGGTCAGCGGCCCGAGGGTGTAGAAGGGGGCGTCGTGGCACAGCTCACGCTGCAGGTCCACATTCTCCTTGATCTTGTTCATCGGGACGTGGCCGGGGCCCTCGATCATGACCTGGACGTCGTGCTCCCACGCCACCGAGGTCAGTTCCCCGAGGGTGGCCAGCTCCGCGAGCTGGGCGGCGTCGTTGGCGTCGGCGATCGAACCGGGGCGCAGCCCGTCCCCGAGCGAGAAGGTCACGTCGTAGGCGCGCAGGATCTCGCACAGCTCGGCGAAGTGGGTGTAGAGGAAGTTCTCCTGGTGGTGGGCCAGGCACCAGGCGGCCAGGATGGAACCGCCGCGGGAGACGATCCCGGTCTTGCGCCGCGCGGTCAGCGGCACGTAGCGCAGCAGCACTCCGGCGTGGACGGTCATGTAGTCCACGCCCTGCTCGCACTGCTCGATGACGGTGTCCCGGTAGACCTCCCAGGACAGTTCCTCGGCCTTGCCGCCGACCTTCTCCAGCGCCTGGTAGATCGGCACGGTTCCGATCGGGACCGGCGAGTTCCGGATGATCCATTCCCGGGTGGTGTGGATGTCACGGCCGGTGGACAGGTCCATGACGGTGTCGGCGCCCCAGCGGGTCGCCCACACCATCTTGTCCACCTCCTCCTCGATGGACGAGGTCACCGCCGAGTTCCCGATGTTCGCGTTGATCTTCACCAGGAGGGCGCTGCCGATCGCCATCGGCTCGGACTCGGGATGGTTGACGTTCGCGGGCAGCACCGCGCGGCCGGCGGCGATCTCCGCCCGCACGGTCTCGACCGGCAGGCCCTCGCGCAGCGCGACGAACTCCATCTCCGGTGTGATCTCGCCCCGGCGGGCGTAGGCGAGCTGGGTGACGGCCCGGCCGGGCAGCGCCCGCCTGGGGGACGGCCGGCGCAGCCGCTCTCCGTGCCGGACCTGCGGCGAGGCGTTCTGGTAGGTCTCGGTGTCGCCGCGGGCGGTGATCCAGGCGTCCCGCAGCGGGGGCAGCCCCTGGCGCACGTCGGTGACCTGCTCGGTGTCGGTGTACGGGCCGGAGGTGTCGTACAGGATCACGCTGTCGCCGGTGGAGAGCAGCACCTCGCGCATGGGCACCCGCAGTCCGTCCGCGGAGCCGACCAGATAGGTCTTGCGGCTGCCGGGCAGCGGGCCGGAGGTGACCGGCGCGGGTGAGCCACCGGGCGTGGACACGCCGTCGGGCCCTCCGGCAGCGGATCTCCGAGCGTCATGCCCCGTGGAGACGGGCGCGCCGCCGGTGACGGGTGTTCCGCCAGTGACGGGTGTTCCGCCGGTGACGGGCGCGGACACGGGGACCGATCGGTCGACGGGCAGCACCATGTGACAGCCTCCCTACGCCGGCATTACCCGGACAGGTTCTGGCGGTCGGCGGCACTGTGGGTGGGTCCCAGCCGCCCTCTCAGCCTCCTGCGTTGGAAGCTCCCGCGTTGACGTTGGATGCGACGGTACGCCCAACCAGCACCCTGTCGCCACCCAATCGACGGAATACCCACCCACAACCCAGGATCGTGTCACAGCGTCACCGCGGGCGAGCGTCAGGTGAGATGCTTCCGAGAGCGGGTAATCAGGCTGGGACAGTGTCCGCCCGGTGACCGGGAAAGATCCTCCCTCTCACTTCCCCCCTGGGAGCATGAATGATTCTGCTGCCGCTGCTGGCGCTCTTCCTCGGAATCTTCGTCATCGGACTCGTCCACGACTGGAGCTACGACGAACCGCCCGCCACGGGTAATACCGGAGGCACCCGTCCGGACGCCACGACAACCACCTGATCAACCACCTGAAAACTATCCGAAGAAATACCGAACAAATTTCCCGGAACAAGCGGGAGGACGTTTTTCTTTCTGGCCGGCCCGGAGTTCCACATGAAACTCTGACGCCGGCGGGAAGGGAACGCGAAGAAGACCCGGAACACGGCGGAGACCCGGAAGAAGGAACGTGGAAAGAGCTGGTCGGCGGCAGGCTTCGAAGGAGGTGTGCCGAACGGCGCCGGCTCGATGAGCACGCCGGGCCAAGAGGCCAACAGGCCAGTGGGCCAGTGGGCCAGTGGGTCAGCGGGGCAGCCGGTCAGCCGGTCAGCCGGTCAGATCATCGCGAGTAGGCGATCCGCGGCGGCGACGGCGCCCCCGGCGGCTGCGAAGTCGCCGCGTAGCCGCCGCGCGGCGACACGGAAGGACGGTTCGTCCAGCACCGAGACGATCGACTCGCGCAGCGCGGGCGCGCTCACCCGGCCGAACCGGACCCGCAGGCCCGCGCCGGTGCGCACGACCTGCTCCCCGATGACGGGCTGGTCGTCCCGGACCGGCGCCACGACCAGCGGGACACCGTGCGCCAATGCCTCGCACACCGTGTTGTTCCCGCCGTGCGACACCACCGCGGACAGCCGTGGCATGAGATCGAGCTGCGGGACATGCGGCAGCACAAGAATGTGCTCCTCAGCGCCGCCGCCACGGGAAACGCCGACCTGAGCCGCGCCGACCGGAGCACCGTCGGCCGGAGCGCCGTCGGCCACGGCGGCGCCGTCGGGTGCGGGATTCACCCGGGGCGGGCCGAGGATGCCGGGCGGCGCCACGACTATCGCCTGTAGGCGGTGCCCGAGCGGTCGGAGCGCGTCGACCGCGACCCGCAGGAACCGGCCGCCGGCCTCGCGGGTCACCGTTCCCAGCGAGACCAGCACATGCTCACGCTCGGGATCCAGCCATTCCCACGGGAAGGCCACTGCCGGCCGCCGGCCGAGCGGTATGCCGACGAAACCGTAGTAGCTGGGAAAACTGTCCGTGCGCAGCATCCGGGGCACCGAGCACACCAGGGTCAGGTGCTCGGAGAAGCGCAGGTCACCAACACGCGCCTTGTCCTCGGACACCCCCTGGGAGCGCTGGAAGTCACGTAACGTGTCACGGACCCACCGCCCGACCCCGGGCAGGAGCTCGTACGGATCGTCCAGTTCGGCGGACGTGGCGGCAAGGGTCGCCCACGGCAGGGCGCGGCGGCGGGCGACGAGCGCGGCCCCGACCGCCTGCTGGTCGACGACCATCGAGGCGGCCAGTGGGATGAGAAAGTCCTCCCAGAGGAACTTCAGGGACGCCGCGCCCCGTAGTTGCCTGGACCTCTCCTCGACGGCGGCCCGGCTGGGGCCGGTGAACGTCCCGGCGAATGGCAGCAGGGTGAGCCCCGGGGTCAGCAGCGGCCCGACCACGTCCGGATGGCCCGCGACCGCTACCTTGTGACCGCGTCCGGCCAGTTCACCGGCGATCCCGACCGCCGGGTTGACGTGTCCGGTCAGCGGCGGGACGACGAACAGGAAACGGCTCACCCCGGCACCCCGGTACCGATGCTCTCCTCCGGACGGCCGGGCTCCCCCTCCTCCTTCGGCTCCTTCGGGCGTCCGGGGCCGCCGTCCGGACGATCATGATCGCCGGATGGCCGGCCGGGATCACTGTCCGGGCG
>NZ_CAAAFS010000108.1:0-12976 GCF_900634755.1 Protofrankia symbiont of Coriaria myrtifolia | reverse complement strand
GGTTGAGGTCCGGGGGCGGGACCATCCGGGTCACCCAGTCGGGGGTCTCGAACCGCCGCCCGGCGGTGTCGGCGTAGGGCGGCACCGGGGTGCCGGGTTCGAACAGCCACCATCTGAGCAGGACGCGCAGGTAGTCGGTGGCCTCTCGCAGCACCGCGTGGGTGTGGTGTGCGAGGACGATCAGGGTGCAGTCCGGCACGAGCCGGGCGAGCCCTTCGGCGTGGTCGGCGATGTCGGAGTTCGCCCCGTAGACCGCCAGCACGGGGACGTTCAGGCGGGCCAGCCGCCGCGGGGAGAACGGTTCGGTGGCGAGCATGTCCCTGGCGATCGAGGTCTCCCGCAGCAGGGTCTGGGCACCGCGGGCGATCCGGCTGACCGCCCGCCCGGCGGAGCGCTCCAGCCACCGCTCGACCTCGGCGTCGTCGAGCCCGGCCGACACCCGCGCCAGCGACCGGGCCATCCGGGCGCCAAGGCCCTCGACAAGGAAGGGCGGTTCGATCACGGTGAGGCTCGCCACCTGCCCGGCGTGCTCCAGGGCGTAGGACAGGGCCATCGTCGCCCCGTAACTGTTGCCCACCAGGTGGACGGGACCGTCAACGCCGAGCGCGTCGAGCAGCCCCGACAGATCCGCCAGGGCGTCCGTCATGGCGTAGCCGTCCGGTGTCCGTTCGCTGCGGCCGTGACCACGCAGGTCGTAGCAGATCACGTCGGCGCCGGCGTGGGCGAGGCTGGTCCCGAGCGAGAAGTAGAGGCTGGACAGGTTGTCCATGACCATGCCGTGCACCATGACGACGACCGGTGCTCCGGGCCGCGGGCCACCCCTGGGCGACAGCCGCTGGACGTGCAGGCGGACGCCGTTGGCAAGGACCTCGGGCATCGCTACGACCGGGGCGGCTGGGACGGTTCGGACGGCTGGGGCGGCGTCAGGCAGTCGGCGATGAAGGAGACGACCTCACCGACCCGCATGTTGATCACTTCGTCGACGTTCCGATCCGCGAGGAAGCCGACGAAGTCGACCGTGTCGCCGTAATGCTGCCGCATCCGGTCCGCGAGGGCGACGAACTCGATGCTCTCCAGCTCCAGGTCGGTGTTGAACGACGTCGACAGGTCGATCTCGCAGTCGATCACGTACTCGTCGCCGATGACGTCGTGCAGCAGCGCCACGACCTCACGCAGAATCCGCTCCTCGACCGCGGCCCTCTCGACGCCAGAGGCGGTCACTTCCACCGCACCCGATCCCGCTTCACCGGATGCTGCTTCACCGGATGCTGCGGAGCCGGATACGGCAGGACCGGATGTGGCGGGGTGTCCGATCGTCGGGTGTCCGGTCGTCAGGGGCTTGGCCGTCATCTCCACGCTCCTTCGTTCTCCCGTGCCGCCTGTTCGACCTCGGGCGAGGTCCACGCCACAACGTAACGATCAACGTCAGTGCCACCGACGGAGTAATGACCAGTTTCAGGGCCGTCGACGGAGTGACGACCAGCGGCGCTGCCCGCGACGGAACGACGATCACCCAACGGATCGCCCAGCGTATGACCCAGCGGATGGCCATGGTCGTCCAGGGGCTCGCCGAGCGCACTGATCGACTGGTGCGCGACCCAGCGGGCGCGCGACGGCTCCTGGTCGTCCGTCCGCACCCGGAGATGACCAGGCGTGACCCCCTCGACGACGAACCGCCGTGGCCAGCTCGCCTGACCGGTGTCGTCGGCCCTGGCCGCGGCCTGCCTGGCGGCCCGGAACCTGGCCAGCCACAGGGCCCGCAGGCCGGCGTCGGCTCCGGCCAGCTCGGCGAGCAGGGCGCGCTCGGCGTCCGTGAGCGCCATCGCCTCCATCTCCGTCCCTGCCCTTACCCCTGCCGGGAGCGGCGTCACCCGTTCAATGTCGATACCCACCGCACCGTCGGGATGTACGACCGCCACCGCGAGGAGCGCCGTGTGCGCCAAGGCAACTCGCGGGGGTGTGGCCGGCACGCCGGCACGCGCCGGCAACCGGTCGATCACCGGGCGCCCGGAGTCCTCGTCCGACACACCGATCTCGATGCCCCACACGTCGGTGACGCCGCTGTCCCACAGCCAGTGGCGGACGGCGTCCTTCACCGCGATCCGCCCGAGCAGCCACTCCCGCGCGGCCCTGGGATGCTTCGCCGCCAGGATGGTGCGCTCGTCGGTGTCGAGGTGGTAGCGCGTGACAAGCTCGCGGGAGGCGGTGTCCGCCCAGTGCTCCCGGGCGAGCACCCAGCCGCCGGCGGCCCGTTCGGCGATGGCGTTGCGCGCCGGCCGCAGCAGCATCGCCCACATCAGCTCGTCCTGGGAGAACCGGCGGTCGGTCCAGCCCTCGACGCACGCCCACACCGTGCCGTCCGCGGCGCGTACCTCCAGATCGGCGGTGACGGCGCTGTCCCGGACGTCACGTATCCACACCGTGCAGGTCAGCCGCTCCCCCACGGCCGGGTGCGGGCCGAAGAAGCGCACGCCGCGCAGAGCCGAGGGCAGCAGCAGCCAGTCCGCGGCGAGATGCTCCCGCGGCCAGTAGCCGAACAGCTGGCCCGCGGCGTCGAGCAGCGGGCCGGGCGCGCTCGTCACGACAAGCTCCCCGTGGACGCCCCCGGGGGAGACCGGTCCGACCGTGACCAGCCCCTGATAGCCGGGGCCGTGGAACAGCCGTCCGGCACGGTAGATCGACGGCCCGTCCAGCGGTGTGTCGTCACGCGGCTCGGGCAGGGGCTCTGCCGACGGTGCCGGCCCCGGCGGGAAGGCGTCGGCGAGGATGACCGTGCCGTGCGCGTACCCGTCGATGCTCACCCGGACCGCGCTCGCGTTCGCGCCCGTCGCGTCCTGCCCGGCCACGGCCGGCAGGACGGTCGTGGTGATGGTCACCTCGACCGCCGGCTCGATCGCCAGCCAACGCAGGGCCCGGACGTCGGTGACGCCGACGACGACCCGGCCGGGCACGGCCGCCCGCGCCTGGCCGATCATCATCTCCAGCACGGTGGTCATCGGGACCACCGGGAACCTGTCGGCGAGATGCGGCCACCCCGGCGGCTGCCGGTAGAAACAGTGGTCGATGATGTACGGCATCGTCTCGATCGACAGCGTGCGCCGCGTCTGCCGGACGTCCCGCCCGCCCGGCGGTACCGCCGGCCCCGCCGCTCCGGCTGGCCGGCCCGGCGGCCCGGCTGACGATCCGGCCGGCACAGCGGGCGCGTCCGGCACAGCGGGCGCAGGCGGCGTCGGGCGTCCGCCGTGCCCTGTACGAGCAGCGGTGGCCGGGCCGGCGGGTGCCTTCTGGACGGCGGCCGACACCCGCGCCCTGGCATCGGACGCGCCGCCCCTGACGGTGGGTGCGATGCTCCCGGCGGCGGAGGTCCCGGCAGCGGACGCACTCGTCCTGGCAACAGGCGCGCCGCTCCCGGCGCCACGCGCGCCGCTCCCGGCGGCGGACGCGCTGGCCGTCCAGTGTGCCAACACGGCCGAGACCATCGCGTTGGTCTCGGCGACCAGCGCGTCGAATTCGGCGAGCACCGGATTGCCGGTGCTGCCGTGTCCACCGGCCGGATGCGCGCTGACCGCCCGATCACGTCTTTCCCGCGCTGTCAGCGGCCGGCGTTCGTGGGCCGTCGCGGAAGGAATCGGACGGGCGGACAGCCCGGCAACCGAGGGTTCCCGCTCCGGCTCCGCCAGAACCGGCGCCGAGACCGGATCCAGGGCTGGATCCGGATCCAGAGCCGGATCCGGGAGCAGAGCCAGATCCGGCTCCAGGGTGGTGGCCAGGCGCGAGCCCGGCTCCGACGGCAGGGCCGAGTCCGAATCCGGGACAAGGACTGGCTCCGGGATCGAGTTCGGATCCGCTGCCAGGGCCGAATCCGAGGCAGGGGGCGGCTCCGGATTCGGGTCCTGATTCTGGTTCGGAGCCAGGTTCGGATCCGAAGCTGGATCCAGGGTCGGATCCGGGGGCAGGGCCAGCTTCCTGTCCGGGCTCAGAGCCGAGTCCGAGTCCGGATCCAGGGCCGGGGATGAGATCGAGGCTGGGCCCGGGAACAGGGTCGTGGGCAGCAGCGACGCCGCCCGCTCGCCGAGGCGAACCAGTGGGGCCCCAGGTTGAGCAACATCGGCTGGCCACGGTGCGTCTGCTGGGACGACCGCTGTCCGTCGTCGACTGCTTCTTCCTGGCCGCCATAAGCGGCTGACGGTGACAACGGTGATGACAGCGGGGACAGCGGCGATGGCACCGGTGACGATGGCGATGACGATGGCCGCTGAGGCCCGGGGATCGGGAGCGGGATCGTCGCCGGCGTGCTCATGGCCGACAGCCGGTCCATCCGGGGTGTGGCGCCCTCGACCCAGAACGCGGCGACCACCCGTCGCAGCTGGTCCATGCCCGGGCGTTTCGGGGTGTTCGTGACGACCGTCAGGTGTTCCCGGCCCGGCAACGTGTCCTGGACAAAGCCGGCGATGCTGCCCACCCCCACCTGGACGAAGACCCGCACGCCCTCGGCGTACAGCCGCTCGACGAGTTGGCGGAACCGGACCGGCTCCAGCAGATGGCGCACCGTCAGCTCCCGGATCCCGTTCTGGTCGTCGGGGTAGGGCGCGACCGTCGTCGCCGACCACACCGGCACCGTCGGCGTGCGGATCGGGATGCTGGCCACGTCGGCCCGGACCTTCGCCAGGAACGGGGAGAGAAACGGAGAGTGGAAACCGGAGCGGAACGGCAGGATCCGGCCCAGCACGCCCTGGCCGCGCAGCCGTTGCAGGGCGGTCTCGACGCTGCGCTCCTCCCCACAGACGATCGACTGATGCGGGCAGTTGTCGTGCGAGACCACGACGTCCGGAAGGTCCGCGATGGTGGCTGCGGCCATGTCCGCACCGCACCCGAGCGCGCCGAAGGCCACCCCCGGCACCTCCAGGGAGTACGGCTCGAACGAGGCGATGAACCTGTCCACATCCTCGTCGTCGATCATCCCGGCGGAGATCATGGCGTTCCACTCGCCGATGCTGTGGCCGCCGACGAGGTCCGGGAAGATCTCCAGCCGGCGCAGCGCCGTGTCGAGTACACGGCCCACTTCGACGCTGGCGACACCGTGCTCCCCGAGCGCCTCGCCCCAGCCGCCCGTTCCAGCGGCGGCCGGGCCGAGGTTTCCGGCGGAAAGGTGCCGTGGGCGGGTGAGCGCGAAGTGCGCGCTGACGTCGTCCACCCGGGGGTGGAAGTTGTCCTCCAGGCCGCAGAACAGGAACGCTGTCCGGTCCGGCGCGGCGGTGGCGCCGAGCAGCGGTGAGCCGGTGAACCACAGGTCGTTGCGGCCGCGCCAGGGCCGACCGCGCTCGACGACCGTGCGGGCGAGCGCCAGCCGGCGCCGGTCCGGCGCGACGATCGCGAGCCGGTAGGGCCCGCCTTCGGGCGGGGCGGCGGTGTCGTCTCGCGCCAGCAGCTCCTGGTCGGGGACGGCGAGCGCGCGGGCGATCTCCGCCGGGCTCGTCCCGGCGAACAGCAGTACCCGCTCGCCGCCGGGTCGCTCGCCCGAGCGCGTGGACGGCCCCGTGGTCGGGGCCGCCGCCACCGGGGCCAGGACCGGAAGCGGGACAGTGGCCGGGAGCGCGCCTGCGCCCGGGGGCACAGCCGCCGTGGTCACGGCCAGGGGTGCGGCCGCGGCCGCGCCTGGAGGCGGGACCGGGAGCATGACCGGGACCGGCACCGGAACCGTGGCCGGGAAGGCCAGCGACGGCGCGTTCGACGGCGCTGGCGCCTCCTCGACGACCACGTGCGCGTTGATCCCGCCGAAACCGAACGCGTTCACCCCGGCCCGGCGCGGCACACCGTCGTCGACGTCCCAGGCCTCGGCTTCTGCCACCGGCCGCAACCGGGTGCCCGCGAACGCCGGATGCGGCTGCTCACAGTGCAGGGTTGGCGGCAGTACGCGATGATGCAGCGCCAGCGCAGCCTTGATCAGCCCGGCGGCGCCCGCCGCCGGCATGGTATGCCCGATCATGGACTTGACGGAGCCGACACCGATCGGCCGCGCTCCCCCCCAGGCCCCCGCACCAGCCCCCGCGTCGGCGCCGAAGACCTGCCGGAGGGTGGCCAGTTCGGCCGCGTCCCCGGCCGGGGTCGCGGTCCCGTGCGCCTCGACGAGGCCGAGCGCGCCGGGTGCCCTCGGGTCCAGTCCGGCGTCGGCCCAGGCCCGCTCGACGGCGAGCACCTGCCCGTCGGACGCCGGCGCCAGCAGCGTCGACGTCCGCCCGTCGCTCGCCGAGCCGCAGCCGCGGATCACCGCGTATATCCGGTCACCGGCGCGTTCGGCGTCGGCCAGCCGCCTGAGGACGACCATGCCGACTCCCTCACCGATGAGGATGCCGTCGGCCCGCCGGTCGAAAGGACGGATCCGCGAGCTCGGCGACAACGCCCGCAGCAGCGAGAAGACGCTCCAGAACGTCACCTCCTGCGCCAGGTGCACACCGCCGACGATCATGGTGTCGGCCCGGCCGGCGACGAGCTCGCGCACGGCCGTCTCGACGGCGATCAGGGACGACGCGCAGGCCGCGTCCAGCGTGTAGGCCGGGCCGCGCAGGTCGAGGCGGTTGGCGATCCGGGACGCGGCCAGGTTGGGCACCAGCCCGATCGCGGCCTCGGGGCGCCGCGGGCCGAGCGTTTCGGTGAACGCGGCGTGCACCCCGGCCAACTGCTCGGCCGTGAGCGTCGGGACGAGCTCGGACAGGCTGGTGACCAGCTGTGTCGAAACCTTGATCCGCTGGTCCAGTCGGGCCATCCCGGAGGCGAAGTAGCCACCGCGGCCGAGTACCACCCCGGTCCGGCCTCGGTCACCGAGCGCGTCCACGCCACCGGCGTCCGCGATCGCCTCGGCCGCCACCCGCAGGGCCATGAGCTGGTCGGGCTCGGCCCAGTCCACGGCCAGCGGCATGATCCCGAACTGGGTCGGGTCGAAGGTCGCGAACTCCTCGATGAACCCGCCGCGCCGGCAGCGGATCCGCTCCCCGGCCGCCTCGGAACCGCCATCGGAACCGGGGTCGGGACCGGAACCGAGATCGGGACCGAGATCGGGACCAGAGCCGGAGCCAGGGCCGGGATCCGGATGGAAGAACTCCGGGTCGAAACGTTGCGGCGGGATGTCCCGGATGGCGTCCACACCGGTGAGGATGTTGCGCCAGTAGGTGTCGAGGTCACCGGCGCCCGGGAACACCGCCGCCATCCCGACGATCGCGATGCCCGCGCCCGGGTCCGGCGGCCCGCCGGGCCCGCCCGCCCTAGATCCCGGCATCGAAGGCGTCCAGGGAGCCGGAGAGGTACACCACCTGCGGGTCGTCCACGTCGGCGGCCAGCTCGCGCAGGACCGCGGCGACCCCGGCGTCCGGGTCGATCAGCCCGATAGCCCGTCGGGCGTAGGCGCGTGCCAGCTCCGCCGAGACCATCCCCCCGCCGGCTCCCGCGCCTGCCGCCACTGCCACTGCCGCCTCCCGGTCACCGCCCGCAAGGCCCGCAGAGCCGGGCGATGCCCACGGGCCCCAGTCCAGGGACACGACACGGCCGCGCAGCCGCCTCGCCCAGGCATGGGCGCAGGTGTCGAGCGCGTCGTTGGCGGCGGCGTAGTCGATCTGCCCCCGGTTGCCGAACACCCCGGACACGCTGCCGAAGAGCACCAGGAAGCCGAGGTCGGGCCGCAGCGCGTCGACCAGCGTCCGGGCGGCGTCGACCTTGGTCGAGAACACCCGCTCGAACGAGCGCGCCGTCTTCTCCCGCAGCAGTTTGTCCTCGCGGACGCCGGCGCCGTGGACGACCCCGTCGAGCCGGCCACGGTCGGCGTAGATCGTCTCGACGACCGCGCGCAGCGCGTCCGGATCCCGCACGTCGACGGCGTGATAGCGGACGAAGGACGCGCTCGCGCGCAGGGCCGCGACGGTGGCCCGCACCTCCCGCTCGGCGAGCAGGTGGGTGACACGGGCCTCGACCTCGGTGAGCCGGCGCAGGCCGGCGGCGATCAGGGCGCGGCGCAGCTGAGGCGCGTCCACCGCGGAGGCCGTCGCCGGATCCTCGGCGGCGGCCGGCAGCGGCGTCCGGCCGATCAGCTCGATCCCGCAGCCGGTGGCCTGGGCAAGCCCGAGGGCGACCTTGGCGGTGATCCCGCGCGCGCCACCGGTGAGCAGGACGACGGAGCTCGGGCCGAGTTCCCCCAGCACGCCGGCGGCCTGGGGCGGCGGTACGGAAGCAACATCGTCGTGCCACCGCCAGCCCCACGACGGCCCGGCGGCCGGGAGCGTCAGAGCAGCCAGGCTCACCGGGCCAGCCGGGCCCACCGGAGCCACCGAGGCGGCCGGGGGCGCACCGGCACCGGGGATCTCGGCCGGCACCACCCGGAGAGTCGACCGGACGCCGTGCCGGTAGCCGGTCACCGACGGGGCGTCCGGCGTGAGGAACTCCGTGAGCAGGTAGCCGGCGAGCCGGGTCGGCGCCTCCTTCGGATCGAGGTCCACCGCGCGGACCACCACGTCCGGCACCTCCCGGGCGAGCGTGCGCGTGAAACCGGCCATCCCCACAGCTGGGCCGGGCTCGTCGCCCACCCCGCGACCGAAGCTGCCCCCACCACCGGTCGCGATGATCAGACGCTGGGTGCCGCCGGCAACCGCGGCCCGGATCGGGACGAACGCGGCGGGCAGGGCCGGTGGCGCGTCCCGGTCCACGGACGACACCCACCAGACACCGTCCGCCCCGGCACCCGCCGGCAAGCTGGTCGGCGAGCGAGGCGTCGTCCACGGAGAACATCCGCACGGACGCGCCCTGCTGCTCCAGCAGGGTCGCCAGCGCCAGGCCGATACCCAGGCCGCCTTCGACCACGGCGAACCGGCTGCCGGCCAGCGGCCCCGGCCCGGGGCGGGTGCCCGCCGCGGCAAGGGCAAGCAGGTCGGGGAGGGTGCCCGGCGACGGCAGCGGAACGACCTCGACGACGAAGCGCCGCAACGCGGCCGCCGAGTCCGCGGGATCCCTCGGGCCCGGCGGGCGCACGAAACGTTCGCTGGGCCGACCGCCGGCCTGTCGCGACACGGACGCCGGGACCGCTGGCCCGCTCCCCGCGTCCGCGACGCTCGCGGCCTCCACAACAATCCCGCTGCCCGGAATCGTCACGGGGCCCCGGACGGCCGCGAGCTCCGGACCGGACCCCGGGCCCACGGCGTTTCCCGGGCCCACGGCGGGGCCCACGCTCGCGGCGGGGTCCGGGTACGTCGCAGGGCCCGCGTCCGCCGCGGGGTACGTGTCCGCCGCGGGGCCGGCATCCGAGCGGGTGACGATCCACTCGACGATCCCGCGAATGGTCCGGATGGCCGCGAGCTCCTCGACGACCTCGTCGGCCAGGCTGCCTTCGGCAGTGCCAGCTTCGGCAGTGCCAGCTCTCCAGCCTCCGGCAGCGCCAACATCCATTGTCGCGCCGCCTTCGGTAGTACCGGCTTCCCGGGCCGTGGGCAGGCCGAGGCCGAGCTGTTCCGCCAGCGTGCCCAGGATCTCCGTCCGTTTGATCGAATCGATACCCAGGTCGGCTTCTAGATCCAGGTCCGCCGCCAGCATCTCGGCCGGATACCCCGTCGCGGACACGATCACCTCCACCACCGCGCCCAGCACCACGTCCGGCTCCCGGGACACCGGCCGCTCGGAGACCACCACGGCCGGGGCGTCGCCGTGGCCTACGGGCTGGCCGGGCGGCCAGGGCTGATCGGCCGAGGCGGGCAGCGGCGCGGCATGGTCGGCCGGCGTTGGCGACACAACGTGGTTGTCCACCGCCGGAAACGGACCATGCTCGTGCGAATCCGACAGCGGGACGTGGTCGAGCGTGCCCGGTGGCAGGGCAGCCTCCGCACGCGTGAGAGCGGCCGGGGGGAGGGCCGACGTACGGTCGGCGGCGGCCAGGTAGTTCAGAATGACCTCGCGCTGCGCGGCGACCAGCTCACGGGTCGTCCGCAGGAATTCGATCACGGCGGCGTCGGTGTTCCCGACCGACGGTGGGACGATCACCGTCGGCAGCTCCGCCACCGCGGGAGACGCGGCCCACGACGGCGGTTCGGAGACCGGCAGACGGGTCAGCCTGTCCGCCGGAACCAGCCCACCCGGCAGGTGACGGCCGTCGGACGTCCGCACCAGGTGGCCGTCGACGAGCCAGCCGGGCCGGCGCGGGCAGTTCGCGGCCGAGACCACCTGCGCGTCACGTCCGGTGAACAGTGGTGTGGTGTCCACGGCGACACCGGCGGCCGCCAGCTCCGCCAGCGCGAGCAGGAGCCGGCACAGCCCGTGTTCGCCGGGGACGTCCGTGGCGACGGCCGTGTGCGGCCGGCCGTGCAGAATCCTGCTGGTGAGCCCGGTGAGGACTCGGCCCGGCCCGGCCTCCACGAAGATCCGTACACCGGCGGCGTACATCGCCTCGATCTGCTCGACGAAGTGGACGGGCTGGGCGACCTGGCCGGCGAGGGTCTGCCGGATCGCGTCGGCGGTGTCCGGATACGGCCGCGCGGTCGTGTTCGACCAGACCGGCCGCGACGGCGGGATGATCGTGGCCCTGTCCAGCTCCGCGGCGAACGTCCCGGCCGCGGCCGCGACCACCGGGCTGTGGAAGGCGCACGCCACCGGAATCCGCCTGGCGGTGAGCCCTTCGGCCGCCAGGCGCCGCACCGCGGCATCCACCGCGGGGGTCGGACCGGAGATCACGGTCTGCTCCGGCGAATTGTGGTTGGCGATCACGGCATCGCCCGGGCCCGCCGGGCCGTCGACCGGGTCTGGCGTCGCGGCGTCCAGCACCTCCCGCACCCGCCACGCCGGGGCTGACACCGCCGCCATCGTGCCGGCGTCAGCCGTGACGGGATCGATATCGCCACTAGCGGTAGTAGTGTCGCTACTAATGGTAGTGGTGTCGGCGTCAACGGGAGTGGGATCGGCGCCAACGGCAGGGCCGACAATGACGCCGGTTGCGGGGGCACCGCTGGGATCAGCGGTCGCGGAGGCCGCGGCGAAGGCGTCGGCGGCGTCCAGGATGGCGGCCGCTCTGGCTTCGCTGAGCGGCAGCAGATCGTCGATGTCGACGGCCCCGGCCGCGCACAGGGCGACCAGCTCGCCGTAGCTGTGGCCACCGAGATGGTCGGGACGCACGCCAAGGCCGGTGAGGATCTCGTGCATGGCGAGGCCGGCGATCCCGAGGACCGGCTGCGCCGTCCGGGTGTCGGTGATCGCCGCATGCCGGGCGTCGGTGTCCGCCCGGCTGAACGCGGCCGGCGGGAACATCGCCGGCACCCACTTCTCCCCGCGTTCGAGCAGGTGCCGCAGCCGTGGGAAGGCCACGAACAGCTCCGCCAGCATCCCGGGCCGCTGGCTGCCCTGCCCCGGGAACAGGAAGGCGATCTTCCCTTCTTCCGCCTCTTCTTCTTCCGCCCCGCCCGTGCCCTGCTTCCCGGCTGGCGCCGGGGCCGTGTCCGCAGTACCGGCCAGCGTGGCACGGCCGGCCCTGGCCTGGCCCGCCACGCCCCGGTCGCCGCCGGCGACGAAAATCCCGGCCTTCGGGTCGTGGGTGAACGCGCGGGCCCGCTTCACCAGGTCGGCGAGCTCGTCCAGGCTGGTCGCGACGAACGCCACCCGCACCGCCCCGCCGCGCTTGACCGCCACCGTCGCGGCCAGGTCACGCAGCTTCCAGGGCCGTCCGGCGCCGTCGTTGACGCGGATCAGCTCGGCGAGCCGGTCCAGGGTGCGGCAGGCGGCCGCCCGGTCGGTGCCGCGGATGACGAACAGTTCGGCGGGCCAAGCGTCCAGCCCGTGGGTGGGTTCGGGAGCGCCGTCGTAGGCGGAGAGCACCACGTGGAAGTTGGTTCCGCCGAAGCCGAACGCGGACACTCCGGCATGCCGCCGCGACGCCGGCGCCGCCCACGGCCGGGCGGCGGTGTCGAAGAAGAACGGGCTGCTCCCGGCGTCCCAGGACGGGTTCGGCCGGGTGATGTTGGACGTCGGGGGACGCGCCCCGACCGCCAGCGCCCGCGCTGTCTTGATCAGTCCGGCCAGCCCGGCGGCGCACTTGGTGTGCCCGATCTGGGATTTCACCGAGCCGACGGCACAGCTCCCCCTCCGAGCGCCGTGGCCGGCGAACACCTCGGTGAGGCTGGCGAGCTCCGTGCTGTCACCGACGACCGTGCCGGTGGCATGCGCCTCGACCAGGCCGACGTCGGCCGGGGAGATCCCGGCCCGCGCGTACGCCCGTTCCATCGCCAGCACCTGACCGGCCCGGCTCGGCGCGGTCATGCCCAGCGCCCGACCGTCACTCGACCCGGCCACCGCCCTGATCACCGCGTGGATGCGGTCGCCGTCGCGTTCGGCGTCGGCGAGCCGCTTGAGGACGACGACAGCCACCCCCTCCCCTAGGCAGATGCCGTCGGCGGCCGCGTCGAAGCTGCGGGACCGACCGGTCGGCGACAGGGCGTGGACGGAAGAGAACAGGATGAAGTCGTGGATGCTGTTGTGCGTGTCCACACCGCCGCAGAGCACCAGGTCCGAGGTGTCGCCGACCAGTTCCTTGCAGGCGGTGTCCAGCGCCGCCAGCGAGGACGCGCACGCCGCGTCCACCGTGTAGTTCACGCCGCCGAGATCGAAACGGTTGGCGACCCGCCCGGCGATGACGTTCGCGAGCATGCCGGGGAAGGAGTCCTCGTCCAGTGTCGGCAGGCGTTCGGCCAGGGCGGGTGGGACCGGCCCGAAGAAGGCCGGGTAGGCCGAGCGGAAGCCGTGGGCGGCGGCGAGGTCCGCGCCGGACTCGGCGCCGAAGACCACCGACGTGCGCGACCGGTCGAACGGCCGGTTGTCGTAGCCGGCGTCGCGCAGAGCCCGCGCGGTCACCTCGAGGGCGAGCAACTGCCCGGGTTCTATGCTGCCCAGCGACTTCGGCGGGATACCGAAGCGCAGCGCGTCGAACGGGACCGGCGGGAGGAACCCGCCCCACCTGGAC
>NZ_CAAAFS010000107.1:0-4689 GCF_900634755.1 Protofrankia symbiont of Coriaria myrtifolia | reverse complement strand
CTGACCAGCGGGCCTCTGGTGGCCCGGAATCCGGGCCACCAGAGGCCCGCTGGTCAGGGGTCTGGACGGGAGCGTGGTAGAGGTCCGCGTCCCAGCGGCTGCGCGGCACCTCGGTGACCGCGTCGACGCCCCCGAGCACGTTGGCCCAGTACTCGGCGGTGTCGGCGGCGCCCGGGAACACACAGGCCATGCCGATGACGGCCACGTCCAGCGGACGGGCGGTCTCGCGGCGGCGGCCGCGTCCACGTCCGCGTGCCCTGGCACCCGTCCGTGCCCTGGCACCCGCCTGTGTCGTGGCGCCCGGCCGGGCCGGCTGCCCGAGCGCCGCGCCGACGTCGGTATCAGCATCGATGTCGCGATCAGTGTCGATGTCACTGTCGGGGATGTCGCTGTCGGGGTCGATGCCGAGAGCGGCGAGACGGTCGACCAGCGTCTGGGTGGCGCCCTCGCTCACCTGGGCGTGCAGGGCAGCCACCGTGGTCGGCTCCGACCGCAGCGCCGCCACCTGGCCGATCATGAACATACCGTCGTTACGCTGGACGTCCTCGTCGACGGATACCAGCCGGCCGCGGTCGCGGCGCAGGCCCTTGCTCGCGATCCGCGACCGGCCGAGGTTGAACTGTTCCAGCTCCTCCCACACCTGCGCGGGGGCGAGTCCCTGGGCAAGCAGCTCGGCCCGCCGCCCGGCGAACGTGGTGACGAAAGGTGACCGGGCGGCGCGGGTGGCGTGCCCCGGCGAGGTCTCCAGCAGGGCGGTGCCGTCGCAGTCCAGCGCCGTCCGCTGGAAACCGGGCAGGATCGCGCCGGAGTTGACCGCCTCGGCGGTGAACAGGTACGCGGTACCCATCAGCACCCCGATCCGGGCACCGCGGTCGGCCAGCGGCGCGGCAGCCGCCGCGACCATCGCCGCGGACCGTTCGTCGTGCACACCGCCGGCGAACAGCACGTGCAGGCCCTCGAAGAACGCACTGGCCGCGGACCGGCCGCTGGCGACGGACACCTGCTCGCCGTACGCCAACAGCCCGGCGATCTGGCTCTCCCACAGCGGGAAGCTGGCCCGCGGGCCGACATGGCCGCCGCACTCGCGTCCCTCGAAGACGAACTTGCGGGCCCCGGCGGCGAGAAACCGGCCGAGCAGCCCCGGCGAGGGCACGTGCAGGAAGGTGTCGACACCGGCGGACTGCAGGGACGCCGCCTGGGACGGACGCCCGCCGGCGATCAGCGCGCAGGGCGGGCGGATCTCCCCGATGGCATCGAGCTGGGCCGAACGGATCTCCGGCGGGGCGAAGCCGAGGATCCCCACCCCCCATGGCGCGTCCCCGAGCAGGGCGCGGGTCTGTTCGAGCAGGGCGCGGGCCTCGTCACCGTCCATCAGGGCCAGCGCGAGGAACGGCAGGCCACCGCCGTCGGCTACCGCCCGGGCGAACTCGGCCCGGTCGCTGACCCGCGTCATCGGCCCCTGCGCGACCGGGACGCGCAGACCCCGGTCGGCGGCGAAGGACGCGCCCGGGGCGAGCGGGGCGAGCCGGACCGCGGCGGCGAGCTGGGCCTCGATGGCGTCCCGGACCGCTGTGACAACGCCGCTGGCGGTGACGTACCGGTCGGCCAGCGGCGCGGCGAAGGCGCCGTCCTGACCGACGGGGAGGAACTGTTCGCGCAGGTCACGGGCGCCGAGACGGTACGCGACCGCGTCATCGTCGGTGTCCTCGTCCACCTGCTGGCCAGGGCCGGCGAACTGCTGGCCGGCGAGCCCTACGACCGGCAGGTCGGGGCGGACGTACACCCGGTGCCCGGCAAGGACCGTGGTCTCGCTGCCGTCCATGCCCCGGATGGCGGCGGCGACCTCGGCCGGCAGCTCCATCTCCCGGACGAGCGCGAGCTGGACGTCGAGCACGACGCCGACCGCCCCTGCGGCAACGGCGGCCGCGGCGGTGTGCGGCCCCACCCCGCCGGCGGCCCACACGGGCAGGTCCAGGCCGTCGGCGGCGAACAGGTGCTGGAGCAGGGTGAACGTGGTCAGGTCGCCGACCCGGCCGCCGGACTCGCCGCCCCGGGCGATCAGGCCGTCGGCGCCGGCCGCGGCCGCCACCTGCGCCTGCGCGACCGAGGTGATCTCGATGAGGACGCGTCGGCGCCCGACCGCCGCCGTCGTCACGTCCCACTCACCGTCCCGCCCCCCGTGGGCCGGCCCGGTGGCGAGGACGACGGTGTCCACCTCGGGCGGCAGCTCCCACGGGCTGGTGGCGCAGCCGACGGGCACCCGTATCCCGAACGGGCCGCGCGACCAGCGGGCCGCGTCCGCGAGCGCGGCGCGCGCGGCGGCGTCCCGCCCCAGGTCGAGAACGCCGAGGCCGCCGGCCCGGGCCACCGCGGCCACCAGGCGTGCGTCAGGCTCGGTGAAGGGGGTGATGGCGACGACGAGGTCCCGCGACGACCCGGGGACCCGCGCCGCCCCGGCCCGCGACGCCCCGGAGGTCCGGGCCTGCGGGCTACGGTGCGTGCTGGTGCTCATGGGTGGTCCCTCCTGACCCGCCGTCGCGTCGGCGCGCCGGCGGCGCCACGGGCCGGGGTTGCGCCGGCGGACGGCCCGGTACCCACCGGCATACCTGCCGGTGTCCAGGTGTGCGGCCACGGTGACGATCGTGTGCTCGCCGGCCGGTCGGCGCTCGCCGGCCGCCGGGCCGACGGCCACGGCCGCGGGCGTGCCGCGACCGACCCGCCGAGGAGCCCGGGAGTCGAACCGTAAACATATACAAAAGGACAACAACGACACATTATATTCACAATAATATGCCAGAAAAAGCAACCAAAAATCATGAAACTCACAACGGCGACAGTTTTCAAGGTCGACATCATTTCCCAGCAGATCGTTGGCCGACGGTCCGCGACGGACACCAACGGCGACCGACACCGGTTTACCGAGATCGGCACTTGCGGGTGCCGGACCAGCTCCTTCCCCGGGCAGGCAGGACATGGGCGCGGGCACCGTGCCACCGGATACGTATCGGAAATTTTAGCCCCCCGGGAAAACCAACCGGCAGGACCCACCGGCCGGGCAACACGGCGGAAACCGGGCGCGGACACAGCGCAGTTATCCATACACGGAAGGGCAGGTACCGTGGTCGCTTTCGGGACGCCCGGTTTCGTCAGGCCCGGCCATCCGCGCCCCGACACCATCGCCGACGCTGCCGATACCGCCGATGCTGCCGACAATCCGCTGACAAAGGCGTCCGCCCGACGTTCCCGCGACCGGCCGTCCCCGATGCTGATCATCATTACATCCGAATCCGACCGGGCCGCGGGAAGATGTGAGAAAACGCACCTGACAACCAGCGCGGCCGGCCACGCGGTGGCCCGCCGCCCGGCCAGCGCGGGCGTTGCGTGCCCGAGCGTGACGGTACCGGCCACGGCCATCCGGGCAGTCCCCGGCTCAGACCGGGGCGTGCAGGTCACGGCTCTCGACGATCGCCCCGTCCGAGACCACCAGATGGTCGAAGGAGCCCTCGGACTCGGCGATCCAGAACGCCCCGCCAAGCGTTATCGGGTCCAGGTTGTGCCGCTGGGAGGCCCGGAACCGGCGGCGGCGCACCAGCACGACCCGCAGCGGCCCGCGACCGCCGAGCAGCGATCCCCACACGACGGTGAAGAGCACCGGCGGATGCCGCCCGTCCACCGCTGTGCTGCCTTCCTGCCAGCCGAGAATCGGCGTCCGGTCGAGCGGCTGGTCAAGACAGGTGGTGGAATCGTCAGCGGACTTCAGCCGCCAGTGCAGAAGACCCACTGGCGAACTCACCAGTTCGACTTCCACACCGGAAAGCGGCAGTTTCATCCGGTCGTATACCTGGTCCATCGCGTCACCCCCGGCCGCGTCCCCCCGGACCGGTCGAGGCCGCCGGTCCCACGCCGCAGACGACATCGCCCACCCCACCATCGGATGCCGTCGCCCAGCGCCGCGAGGACAAAGATCTGTCAGCGGCCACGGGTAGCGCATCCTCCCCATGGGGTGAGAGGAAGATGAATTAGATCATATCAGTTCATAGCATGTGCCATAGCCGCCAGCACGGCGACACGGCCGGCGCGGATACGGCGACGTCAACCACACGACAATCGCGCGACAACCGCGCTCCGGGTATCTGTCGACCACATGTCCACCACGTACTTCCGAAATATTGTCGGCATATTTTCAACGATCGCTTCGGCTATCGGAACGGCGGCGGCCGGTACCATATTCTCACGCACTGCCGCGCATTGCTGACGGACCGAGGCCGACAACCCGCGACCAACAACGTCAGGCCGCGTACACGCGGACGGCTCCGCCCACCCCACGTCGTTCCGTTCGCGTACGGCCGGGCGTTCCCGCCACCATCGGTGCTTACTGTCGTTGGTGCCGTCAAGGTGGCCGGTGGCCGGTGGCCGGCGCGACCGGGGCGGTCCGGATGACGCGACCCGGCCCGGCCGAAACTCACAGCGGCCGGGGCTCGCACAGGCCCGAACTCACAGCACGAGCTCACAGCAGATGAAGCGCGCGGGCCCGGTGCACGGCGTCCCGGCGGCGAGCCACGTCGAGTTTACGGTAGATGCTCTTGAGATGGGTCTTCACGGTGTTCACCGAGACGAACATCTCGCTGGCGATCTCCGCCGTGGTGAGCATGGTCGGCAGATAGCTCAGGACCGCCTGCTCCCGGCCGC
>NZ_CAAAFS010000106.1:0-7190 GCF_900634755.1 Protofrankia symbiont of Coriaria myrtifolia | reverse complement strand
GCCCGGCCCCGGGCGCCCCGGCCCCCTCGGGCCCAGCGACCGCCGCGGACCCCGCGGTCCTCGACGATCCAGGCGACCCAGTGGATGTGGTGGATGTGGCGTGGCTGGCACGCCCGGCCCGGTCGAGCAGTCGGCCCACCAACGCGGGATGGGCCGCCCGCAGCCCGGGATGCGCCCGCAGCAGCCTGATGATCGCTTCTCCCGCGTCCACGAACGGACGCAACGCACCTTCGTCCTCGGCCAGTGCCAGTGCGCGGGCCAGGGAGGCGGTCGCCCGCGCCACGTCCCCGCCGCGGTCCGCCGCCACCGCGTCCAGCACGCAGGCCGCGGTGAGGCTGCCAATGCCGAAGCCGGTGTCGGCCCGCAGCAGCGGAGCGAGCATCGTCGTGGCCGCGGACGCGTCCGCCCGGGCAAGGTGGATGCGCACCAGGGTGAGCACCTCGACCGGGTCGGGACGATGGTCGGCGATCCCGCGTCGCAGCAGGGTCAGCGCCGCGTCGGGATTACCCGCCGCAACAAGAAGATCGCCTTCGGTGGCCAGTCGTGCGCGTAGGCAGACGTCGGGCAGCCCGGCCGGACGGTGGATGGCCAGCAGCCGCCGGGCGGCCCGGACCTCCCCCTGCCGGGCCAGGATGGCCGCGTCGAGCAGGACGAGCAGTTCGGCGGTCACCGGCTGCGGCCACCGCCGACAGTATCCGTCCGCCTCCTGGATGTGCTGGCGGGCGGCGGCGAGCTCATCGCTGTGGTAGGCCACGATGGCCATCGCGAGACGGGCGTCGGCGAGCCCGGCGATCCGGCCCGGCCGGAACCGGTCACCATCGGTGCCGACCAGACCATCGGTGCCGACCAGACCGTCAGTACCGGCCAGACCGCCGCCAGGGCCGACCGGACCGCCGCCGCCGGCCAGCCGGCCCCGGCCGGCGTCCACCGCCGCGTCGGCCCACGCCCGGGCCTGGCGCAGCCGTCCGCGCCAGGCGTGCAGCAGCGCGAGGCTGCCCAGGCAGGACAGTTCCACGTCGTCCATGCCGGTCTCCCCGGCCAGCCGCAGCGCCGTCCGCAGGGTCTCGGAGGCGCTGTCCGGCCGGCCGCGCCACAGATCGGCGCGCCCCCGGGCGGCAAGCGCGACAGCCCGTGCCGCGGGGTAGCCCCGCCACTGGTCAGGATCATGGCACTCGGACGCGTCGTGCGGACGCTGGCCGGCGCGCAGCAGCCGGCGGGCGTAGTTGAGCATTCCGTCGGTGTCCGCCCGCAGTTCGGCGCGCCGGATCTCCAGGAGGTCCGCGGCGGTCGCTACCAGACGTCTGCGTTTCGCCGGCAGGCTGGTCACCCCGGCCCGCGCGGCGTCCAGGCAGCCGGCCGCGGGCTCGGCGGCGCCGGCCCGCAGGTGGCGGGCTGCCACGACAAGGGCGCACTCGGCCGACTGGTCGACCGATCCGGCGGGGAAGGCGTCCACCAGCATGCCGACCCGGTCGACGTCCATGCCCGGGGCATCCGGCCTGGGAAGCACCCCGAGACCGCTCTCGACGAGCAGGCAGGCGGCGTAGCGCCAGTCGCCGGCACGGCAGGCGTGCCGCACGGCGGCGGCGAGGTCCCCGTGGTCGGCAAACCACATGGCGGCGCGCAGGTGCAGCTCGGGCTCGTCCTCCCGAGCCTCCCGCACGAGATCGGCGTGCAGGGTCTCGGCGAGCAGCCGGTGGAAGCGGTACCAGGTGTCGTCGCCGTCGATACCGATCACGAACGAGTTGGTCCGGGCCAGGTCCGCCAGCAGCACCCGCCCGTCCACGGCCGGGGTGTCCCGCCCGACGGCGCCGGCGACCGGAGTGAGCGCCGCGGCCGTCCCGCCGGGCTCGGCGGCGACGACGTCGAGCAGCGGGCCGGTCAGCCGGTCGAGCACGCTGGCGCGCAGCAGCAGACGGCGGACCGCCCACGGCTGGCCGTCGAGGACCTCCGCACCGAGGTATTCGGCGACCTCACGGCCGGGATGCGCGACGGCCGTGGTGGCATCACCGCCTTCGGCACCGCCACCATCGGCACCGTCGGCACCGCCCGGCCACCCGGCGCCCCCTTCGCCGGCGGCGGACGCCTGGCCCGCGCCGGCGAAGGGGGCGCGGGCGGCCCACAGCCGCAGGCCCGCGGCCCAGCCCTCGGTACGCTCCAGCAGCTGGTCCCGGCCGGCATCGGACAGCTCGACGCTGTGGGCGCGCAGCAACGCGGATGTCTCCCCCGCGGTGAAGGCGAGGTCGGCGGGGCCGATCTCGACCAGCCGGCCGTCGAGGCGCAGCCGGTGCAGCGCGAGGACCGGGTAACGCGAGCAGAGCACGAGCCGCAGCGTCGGCCCGGCGCAGGCCGCCAGCAGCTCGAGCCCGGCGACCACGACCGGATCGGCGATCAGATGCACGTCGTCAATGATCAGTACGACCGGCGTGGGCAGCTCGGTGAGGGCATTGGCCAGCTCCCGCCAGAACCATCCCGAGCCACCGGGCCCGATGGATCCGGCAGCTCCAACGGGTTCGGTGGGTCCGGCAGGCCCAATGGGCCGGACGGGCCCGGTATCGCCGACGAGTGGCGATGTCCCGTCGACCGCCGCGGTGGCGGCGCCGCGGCCACCGGCAGCCGCGGCGGCAACGGCCGATCTGGGTGCTGCCGACCCGCAGCGCAGCGCCCCGGCCCCCGCCGGGATGGCACCCCCGCGTTCCAGCGCGCACAGCAGATGGAACCACAGCTCGGTGGTTGCGTCGGCGTCCACCGACAGCCAGGCGACCGGCCCCGCCCAGCGGCCGGCGGCGGCCCAGGATGCGGCGAGGACGGTCTTGCCGGAACCCGCCGGCCCGCTGATCACCGTGACCCCGCCGCGCACGCCCCGGTCGATAGCCTCCCAGAGGCGGATGCGCGGGACGTGGATGGCGGGCAGCGGCGGCGCGTTCGTCCGCGCGATGACGAGGGGCACCCTCGCGGCGGATGTATCCGGGTAAGAAGTAACGGCCGCGGACACCTTACCGTCAACCATGTCACAACCCCCAACCGACCAGGCGCGCAACGTAGTGGTATCGCGACGAGCGGTTATGGGCAAGACGAGACCGCTGACCAGACACCCACGAACCCGTCGAAAAGGGGCCAGCCGCGACCGGGCCACGACGCGCCTGACGGCGTCATGCCCGCCAGGACACGAAGACCGGAAATGTCACGTGGGCTCCACGTACGCACCGGCATCCCCCGGCGGCACCCCCGACAGCGACCCGCCCGCTACCGGGGAGCGCGGGAACCGGGCCCGTAGCCGGCGTCCGCCCGTTGACGGACGGTGTCTGCCTGTTTGGCCTGCCTGCTGGCCCGTCTGTTGTAGGCCCAGCTCCGAGACCGGGGAGCTGGGCCTCTCAGGCCGGCTCCCAGCCCGCGGTGGCAGGGTGCGCAGCCGCGCATCCCGCGGGCCCGCCGACCGAAAAGATCATGATCGCACGCCTGACGGCGCCGGCCGAATCCGCCGGCGCCGTCAGGCGTGCGCAAAACCAGATCAGGCGCCCCGGCCGGTGTCCGTCGAAGCGCTTCCGACGAACACCGGCCGACACGGGCACCGCCCGCAGCCCCGTCCGTACGAAGCATGATCCAGACGAGTTTGTCGTTGGGTACGCTTCTTGACCCTTGCGGGCGTACCCAGCGACAAGCCCGCGTCGATCTTCTCCGATGGCCGGCGCTAGGCGGCGCAGTCCGCGCAGACCGCGCGACGCGCGTCCGCGAGCTGGCTGCGATGGTGGACGAGGAAACAGCTCGTACAGGTGAACTCGTCAGCCTGTCTCGGCAGCACCCGCAGGGACAGCTCCTCGTCACGCACCTCGGCGTCCGGAAGATCCAGCTCCGCCTCGAGGGCGTCGACATCGTCTCCGAGATCGGCCGCGGCTCCGGCCCGCTGCGCCTTCAGCGTCTCCAGGCTCTGCTCCTGGAGTTCGTCATCCTCGACGTCAGTGCCCCGCCGGGCGTCGAAGTCACGAGCCATCGAGTCTCCTTCCTTACGGTTCCAGTCGTTCCCTACGGTTGCGATCAGCCGTGCGCGCGAGACGCGATGCACAGCCGCATGTCAGTACCCGTCCAGGCACGTACCCGAACAGGATCGAGCGGCTACAATACGCAACGACTCCGACGCGGGCACAGCCGACGAGGTTTGTCTACATCCCTGCGTGGTCGATACAGGACAACGGATCTCCCTCGACCGACGCGTACAATACGGTTCCGCGCGGCCACAGGCCAGGCATCACGTGTTCGCCTCGATGTCAGACCCGACACATCCATCTTCTCGTCGCATTCCGGTATAGCGCGGTGGTATTTCCGGCAGACGGGCCGATAACGCCGACCCGGTCGAGTCCGGACATCTCGGGGAACCCGATCTGGTAGGCCTTACCGGATCCACCCGGACCGTCCCCGCCGACCCCTGCCGCTCCCCGTCGATCCGCTCCCCGTCGATCGCCGCCGTCGTGGCCCGCGGCCCGGCGCGCGAACAGACATGATCGCTCCACTCCGGCCGGGATGGGCCGAGTCAGAGAATAGTGATCATGGAATCACCGGGACGGAACGACCCGTAGCCAGATCGACATGTGGGCGCCCAAGCTCACCCGGCGCTACCGGCCCACCGGCCGGATGCCCGGTTCCTGGCCGTCGCCGTAGGGGCAGGCCCCCACGGACGGACCACTGTACAGGTACAGCTCTACAGGTACAGCTCTACAGGTACAGCTCTACAGGTACAGCTCTACAGGTACAGCTCTACAGGTACAGCTCTACAGGTACAGGCCGGTCAGACCGTCATCGAGGCGCTCAGCGGCCACCGCGTGCACATCCCGCTCGCGCAGAAGCACATAGGTCGTGCCGTGCAGCTCGACCTCGGCCCGTTCCTCCGGATCGTAGAGCACCCGGTCGCTCACCTGAATGGTACGTACAGCCGTACCCACCGCGACCACGTCCGCCCAGGACAGTCGCTTACCCATCTGTGCCGTGGCGGGAATGACGATCCCGGCCTTCGAGCGGCGGTCGGCCGAGTCCTCACGGGGAGCGACAAGGACCCGATCATGAAGAAGTCTGATCGGCAACGATCCGGCACGCATGTCCACACCAGCCATGCCGCCAACGCCAGCCATACCGTTGACACCGCCGGAAGCAACACTCACACGCCGGACACTACCCGCCCGGGCGGCACCGTCCTACAATGGTGGACGATGGCGTTGTCCATCCGAGTCCGCCCAAGTCCGCCCAAGTCCATCCGAGTCCGTCCGAGGCTCACCCGAGCCTGCCCGAGCCAGGTCAACACCCCGCGACAACCCACGGACCGCGGATTCCCGGTACAAACGCACAAACCTCCCCGGATGGGGAATGCACCCCCAACGGGGTATAAGCTCCCGCCCATCGTCGGCCTCTCGCTGTTGCCGGGCCGGCGAACCGGCGCCGGGCCACCGCCGGAGAGCTCCACGTCGTCCGGCAGTCGCGGCACCGAAGGCGAAGGCGAAGGCAACAGCGGGCCAGGCAGTGGTCAGGCGGTGGCCCAGGCAGTGACCCAGATGATGGGTCGGGCACGGGCAATGGGTCAGGCAGGGTCAGGCAATGGTTGGGTCGGCACGCTGGAACCGTGAGATGAGGCACGACGATGGCTTTGCGAATCAGTGTGGACCTTGACGACCTGCGCTGGGCTGATCTTTTCCGGTTCGTCGACCTGGCCCGCAACTGCGGCATCGGGGCGGACGACCCGGTAGACGTAATCACCTACGGTAACGACCCGCTGTCGGTCAGCCTGTCGGCACGGATCTACCCGCCAGCGGACGCGTTCGGACCGGGCGAGCCCGAACTGGGCGGCGAACCAGCCGGCCGCTCGAACGTCCCGGCCATCGGCGCGGCCCAGCCGTCGTCCAACGGCTCGTCGTTCGGGTACGACCCGCCCGCCGACGAGCGCGGCCCGGGCGGCAACGGCGCCCACTACCCGTCGTTCGAAACCCCCAGCGAACGTCCCGGCCCGGGCGGCCCGCCGAACCTGCCCTCGTTCTCGGGCGGCTACGACGGGCAGGGTGAACGCGGTGGCGCGCCGCCGACCGCCGTCGCCACCCACTACCCCAGTTTCGACGGGCAGGGAGAACGCCTCGGCCCCGGCGGCGCCGGTGGGCAGTTCGCCGGATTCGAGCCGGTCTTCGACCGGCAGGCGGGCGCCATCCAGGGCGGCATCAAGGAGCCGGTCCCGGGTGGCCCGGGCGTGCCCGGCCAGGTCGACAGCCCGTACGTCGAGGAGTTCGCCCGTCTCCAGGAGGGCCTGATGCGCCAGGTCCGCCGTCCGGACGAGGTCCGCCCCGAACGGGGATGAACATCACGGGCGGTCGCTCGACCGCCCGTGCGGCTGGCGACCAGACGACTGGTCAGCGACAGCCGGCGAGTGGCTGCGAGGCGGCCAGTGCACGGGCGGCTGGCAGTCGGCAGCGCACTGGCCACCCCGCGACCAGGCAGCTGGTTGCCGCCTGGCCAGGTGATCGGACCGCCGGGCGACCCGGTGGCAACGGCCACCATCCGGATCATGTTGCCGTCCAGCCGCCGCTACCCTGCCATCGCCGGCAACATCCGACTTCTGGTGACAGAAGCAACATATGGTAACAGAGTAGACAGGTAAAGCTACAAAAGGTAGTGTGACGATCAAAATGGTCACTCAAGGACGGTACCGGTAGCACTTCCCACCGGGTGATGGTGCATGCTGGCATCGATGGAGGATCAGCGGACGGATGAGGTCGAGCGCTACTGCAACCGGTTGCGCTCAGAACTTCGCATGATTTCCAACGGGCCTGTCCTGGCTGGTCCGAAGATGATGGCGCACATCGGGTCCCTGCTCACGCTGCTCGACCTCCATCAGGCGAACGAGTTCGATCTGTGCGTGAGCTGTGACCGGCTCTGGCCGTGCCCGACGGTCGTGGCCGTCACCGGCATGTCCCCACAGCCGGATGACGACGAGCAGGCCCCGGATCCAGTTGTCAGGCGGCAGCGTGCCCAAGCGGCCCTGGATGCCCTGGAAGCGAGACCCGTCGAGGCCGGCACGCCCGCATCCACCACCATGCCTGGGATGCCCGTCATGCCCGGGGCCACAACCGCGCCTCCGATCGCGCCCGGTACCGGTGCCACACCCGGGGCCGGCGTCGCGCCCCCGGTCCCGCCCGTCACCATCGTCCCGCCCACAGCCC
>NZ_CAAAFS010000105.1:0-2407 GCF_900634755.1 Protofrankia symbiont of Coriaria myrtifolia | reverse complement strand
CGCCCGCACCGCTTCCACCCGCACCCCCCGGATCCCTCCCGCCGTTCTCCGGCATGCCGCGGGTCAGCGGGCCGATTCCCCCGCTGCCGGCGGCTCCGACGTCCGCCACGGGCCCGAGCGGCCCGGGCACGGGGCCGCTCGGAACAGGCCCAGGTGGGCCGGGCACAGGCGCCTACCCGGTCTCGGCGACCCCCGGCAACCCCACCGGATGGATCCCGTCCTCCACCGCCTCGCTGTCAACCGGCGCGCACCGCATACCGCAACCGCCCCAGGCACCCCAGACGGCGCAGAGAGCACAGCCGCCGCAGCCGCCACAGCCGCCGCGAAGGCCACAGCCGCCGCGCCCGACCGACGTCACGCCCACACCGGACGGGCGGCAGATGCCGTCAGGCACCCCGCCCGCCCCGCCTTCCGCACCGCGGCCGGATGGTCAGCAGCCGGCGACGGGCCCGCTGCCGGCACGGCAGCGGCCCGCCGAGCCGTTCCGGCAGCCGCCGGTGCGCGACCCGCAGCCCTGGCCGCTCGTGCCGGGGCCGGGGCCGGGAGCCGGTGACCAGCCGTCGGCGTACCCGCCCAGGGAAGCGGCCATCCCCACGGCCCGTCCCGCGCCGTTGATCTCCGGGCCGATGGGTATTCCGCCCACCCGCTCGGCAGGCCGGCCGCATCCGGGGCCGGACCCGGCACGCCAGCCGTACGCCACCGCGTCACATCCCGGCGGCGATCCGGGCGCCCCGCCGAACGCCCGGGGGCCGCAGGCCGAACGCCCGGGGAGACCGCCTCGCGCCTCAGCCCAGGACGACACGATCAGTGACGGCAGCGGCGCCCGCTGGCCCGGC
Organism: Protofrankia symbiont of Coriaria myrtifolia; assembly: GCF_900634755.1. Lineage (NCBI taxonomy): Bacteria > Bacillati > Actinomycetota > Actinomycetes > Frankiales > Frankiaceae > Protofrankia > Protofrankia symbiont of Coriaria myrtifolia. The sequence continues at coordinate 1,571 of NZ_CAAAFS010000105.1, read as the reverse complement.
TACGGCAACATCCTCGACGGCATCGACGTGATCTGATCTCGCCGAAACCCCCCGGCAGCACAGGAAAAGCATGATCGTACTGTCGGTGTCTCGCCGGACGCGGGCCAACCGGTCGTGCGTACGGGGCGGTTCGGGGCCCGCCGAGTAGCCCGACAGTCCGTGACAGGTCGGTGTCTGCAAGGTTTGAATGCAGACGGCATGTGGCATGAACGCGACGACGGCGACGGGCCCAAGGCGATGTTCGACGGTACGGCCGTCGGCGGTTACCCGTGGAGGGTTGAGGCGTGGCCGAAGCTCTTACCGCACGCTTCGATCTTCCCGCCAACGCCCGCGCCGCCGGGCGTGCCAGACGCCTGGTCAACGAACTGCTGTCGACCTGGGGCCGCGAGGAGGACGCCGAGGTCGCCCGCCTGCTGGTCAGCGAGGTCGTCACCAACGCCGTCCGTTATACAAGGTCGGACGATCCGCTGCACGTCCAGGTCGTCGCGCAGAAGGACCGGGTGCGGATAGCGGTCGGCGACGGCAGCAGCACCCACCCGGTGCTACGGACCGTATGTGACGACGACGAGTCCGGCCGCGGCATGCATCTGGTGGCGGCGCTCGCCAGCGAGTGGGGTGTGGACAGATCCGCCAACGACAGCCCCGGCAAACACGTGTGGTTCGAACTCGCCGCCCCCGTCCACCCCCGCGTCCCCGCAGACGCCGTCCGCTCCCCGGCATTCCGTATCTTCCGCTGAGCGGTGCCTCCCCCGACTCCCGGAAATCCCCCGATTCCGGAAGCGAGGACCGCCCCGGGCATATGCCGCGACAGCGGTGTTCATATCCTCTGCGTGAGAGGACCGCCGCCATCGTCAGATGGCACGGAAACCACGGGGGCGCGGGATCGTGCGGAAACGTCTGCTGGCGCGGCTACGAGCACGTCCTGAACAGCCCCCCACCCAGCCCCAGACCTCCTCCAGCCGAAATGCCACTGATGATCCGCAGGCATGGGCGGCTCGAGCAGCCGCTTTGTTACAAGCCACCTGGCAGAACGGTGATCCAGGTCAGCTGAACGAGGCAATAGATCTGCTCACCCAGACACTGGCGGCCACCCCCACCAACCACCCCAACCGCGCCGGGCGGCTGTCCAACCTCGGCGCCGCCCTGCGGGCCCGGTTTGGGCGGGTCGGGGAGATGGCGGACCTGGACGCCGCGATCGTCGCCGGCCGGGACGCGATCACCGCCACCCCCACCGGCCACCCCAACCGCGCCGGCTACCTGTCCAACCTCGGCCTTGCCCTGCAGGCCCGGTTTGAGCGGGTCGGGGAGATAGCGGACCTCGACGCCGCGATCATCGCCGGCCGGGACGCGATCACCGCCACCCCCACCGGCCACCCCAACCGCGCCCGGCGGCCGCGCGGCGGCAGGAGGGCGCGGGCCGGCCGCGGTTGTGGTGGTGTGTCTCCGGGCTGCTGGCGTTCCTGCCAGTCCACGCCGCCGGCCACCATCACACCCGGCACGACCCGGCCCCGGCGACCGTGCTGGACCGGGCGATCAGCTCGACCACCCCCACGATCCGCGCCCTCCTCCAC
>NZ_CAAAFS010000104.1:0-2084 GCF_900634755.1 Protofrankia symbiont of Coriaria myrtifolia | reverse complement strand
GATCGTGGCAGTCGGGATGCCCCACCCCACCCCGGCGCGTCCGACCTGCCCGGCACCGCGGAGGAGATCCGCCGGCTACGGGAACGGTTCCCCGGCCGGGTCCAGGCGCTGGTCGGGGACGACGCCACCCGGGCCACGGTGACGGCGGCGCTACCGGCCGCCCGGTGGGCGCACTTCGCCTGCCACGGCACCGCCAACCTGGCCAACCCCTCGGCCAGCCGGCTGCTGCTCACCGACCACCAGCAGCAGCCGTTGACGGTCGTGGACGTCGCCCGGCTACGCCTCGACCGCGCCCAGCTGGCGTTCCTGTCGGCCTGTGAAACCGCCCGCCCCGGCGGCCGACTCGCCGACGAGGTGATCCACCTGGCGTCGGCGTTCCAGCTCGCCGGCTACCGGCACGTCATCGGGACGCTATGGCCGATCAGCGACCAGCACGCCGTGGACATCGCCGACCACATCTACACCACCCTCAGCGCCACCGGCACCCTCACCGCCACCGGCACCGCCACCGCCACGGTGGCCGTCGCGGTACACACGGCAACCCGGCAGCTCCGCGACCGGTGGCCACACGAGCCGTCGGTGTGGGCGTCACACATCCACGCCGGCGCCTGACACCCCCCACACCCACCCGGGCCGGCACACACCTCGGCCGGATGGCACGCACCCGGGGCACCCGGGCAGAGCAGAAACGACGCACGGTACGACAAGGAGAACCGATGAGCACCGACGACAGCGGAGCGGACGAGGTCGAGGGGGTGCTGGAGGCGGCCCGGGCGATCCGCCCCCATCTGCACAAGCTGGTCGGCCCGGCCGCCGCCAACCTGGACCGCAGCCTCGCCGACCAGCTCACCGCCTCCGGCACCACTGCCGGCCAGCCGGCCGGCGCCGGCCAGGCGGCGGTCGCCGGCCGGCTCCGTGAGCTGCTTGACGGGGACGAGACCACCGCGTGGTTCCTCCGCACGGTCCTGGAGGACGCGCCACGCCACCGGCCGCCCTACTTCCAGCCCCGTTACCTGTACCGGCAGACCGGTGGCGCGCTCGTCCTGCCGGGCGATCCCGGCCCGGTCGAGGCCAGCCGCTACGTCTGCCCGCACGGCGACTATGCCTGGTACCGGCCTGACCTCGGCGTCGCGGTCCCGCAGTGTCCCACCCATCAGGTCAGCCTGGTGCGAGGCTGACACCCGATGCTGGGGGCGTTCTGGGATGCGGTCGGGGGGAAGCTCGCCGACCGCTGGGCCACCGTCACCGCCCCCGCGCTGGTCTTCTGGCTGGCCGGGCTGGCCGCCTGGACCCGCCACCGCGGCGGCCTACACACGCTGAGTGAACAGACCGACTGGCTGGACCGGCAGTCCCCGGCCGTGCAGACCGCCGCCATCCTCACCGTCCTGCTCGCCGTGCTCGCCTCCGGCATCCTCGTCGCCCGCGGCGCCACCCCGGTGCTGCGGCTGCTGGAGGGCTACTGGCCCGCCTGGGCCGGCCCGCTCCGCCGCCGGCTGGCCGGCTGGCTCGCGGCCCGCGCCGCCACCGACCAGCCCGCCTGGCAGGCCGCCTACGCCCGCGTCCGCCCGCCGAACACCCCCACCGTCGACGAGCTCGCCGCCTACACCCGGTTGGAACGCCGCCGCCGGCGCCGCCCGGCCGCACCCGGCTACTTCCTGCCCACTCCGATCGGGAACATCCTGCGCGCCGCCGAACGCCGCCCGCTGGACAAGTACGGCCTGGACACGATCATCCTGTGGCCGGCGCTGCCCGAGACCACCCGCGCCGACCTGCTCGCCGCCCGCGCCAGCCTGGACGCGGCGGTCACCACCGCGGTGTGGGGGCTGCTGTTCTGCGCGTTCACGCCGCTCACCTGGCTGGCGCTGCCCGTCGGGCTCGCCGTCGCCGTCGGCAGCGTGACGCTGGTGGTCCCGGCCCGGGCGCAGACGTTCGGTGACCTGGTCGAGGCCGCCTACGACCAGCACCGCGTCCTGCTCTACACCCAGCTGCGCTGGCCGCCGCCGGCCGATCCGGCCACCGAACGCGCCGAGGGCGCCAGGCTGACCGCCTACCTGTGGCGGGGCTCCGACGACACCCACCCCACG
>NZ_CAAAFS010000103.1:0-12059 GCF_900634755.1 Protofrankia symbiont of Coriaria myrtifolia | reverse complement strand
GCCAGGCCCGGCGGCGGCCATCCTGGGTCACCACCGCCGGGCCTGGCATCTGCCCGGGCCTGCCACCGGCATCACGGCTCGCCACGGAACGTCAGATCAGTGACGGCGACCGGGTGGATGGATCATGATACGGGGCGGGCCGGGCCCGCCGGAGACCAGCGGCCATCTACTGAAGGTAATGGCCACCTGACGCGAGGTCGCATGTCGTGAACCGGACAGGCCGTTCCCCAATGGCCTCTGGCAGGCCGCCCGACAGCAGGATCGATCATCGATATGATCTAGATCATGTATCGCTGCAGGTCAAAGCACTGTCACAGATCTTGGTTGAAAATTTTCAAGTAACCGGTCGCAACAACACAAACCTCTTTCGGTTACAGCCCCTGTGCCGTCGTATTCATCGACAGCTTCCTGCCAATGGGCAACCACCCTGGGCAGGTGGATGATGTCATCGGGTCAGCAACAACCCGCCCGTAATGCCGCTGACAGCGGGAAACCGTCATCAGGGGGTCGACATGCCCGTTCCCACGGATGTCCGGCTGAACGTCCGGATCCTGCTCGACACCGGCGGCTACCTGGTCGCGCACTATCGGTCCGACGTGTCCGCCTACCTCCTGCCCGGCGGCGACGTCGAGCCCGCCGAAGGGATCGCCTCGGCCGCGGCCCGCTACGTCCACGCCCTGACCGGCTCCCCGGCCGTCCCGACCGAGTTCGTCGGCTGCGTCGAGCACCACGGGCCGGACGCGGAGCACACGGTCACCGCGCTGTTCGCCGCCGACCTGCCCGACAGTGCCGCCGCCCCGGTCACCCATGCGGGCGCCGCGCTCGTCCCGCTGGCCCTGGAGGACTTCAACGAACGGTCGCTGACACCCGCCGCCGTCTCGGTCGCGGTGGTCCGCTGGCTGGAGGACCACTGGCCGGTGTGGCAGGGGCTGCCGGTGCACGAACCCGACGCGTGGTGGAACCATCTCAGCCAGTCCGTGCACGTGTTGCGGGCCCAGCTGCACGCCCGGCGGCACGAGCTCGACGACGCCGCGTTCCGGGACGCCGCGGTCGCCATCTGCGCGCTCGTCGCCGCCGCCGACGGCACGATCGACGCGCGGGAACGGGACGCCATGGCGCACATCGTCGCCACCGACCGGACGCTCAGCGCCTTCCCGCCCAACGAACTCGTCCACCTGTTCGACGCCCATGTGGACGCGCTGCGCGCGGACGCCGCCGGCGGCCGGGCCGCGGCGCTGCGCGAGATCGCCAAGGTGCGGGGCAACCGGGCGCGGGCCCGGTCGGTCGTGCAGTTCGGCGCGGTGATCGGACGCTCGGACGGCACGTTCGACCCCGCCGAGCGGGCCGTCGTCCAGGAAGCGATGGACATCCTCGGGCTCGACCCGTCCTCGCTGGCGGTCCAGCGGGTCAGGAGCACCCACGGATAGACCGCCTGGCCGCCGCCGCGGGAACCGGCAGCCAGGCCGAACCGGGGCCTGACACCGGAACCTGGCGCCGGAACCTGACACCGGAAAAAGGCCGAGCCGGGCGCTGCCCGCGGTGCCGTCCGGTGCTGTCAGACGCCGCCAGTACGCCGAAGGCCCGCCAGGAACCGGCCGCGGACACCTCGAAGACGCGACACCCACCGACCCAGCATCCCCCGAGCAGCAACATCACCGGAGCAGCCCCGAAGTACTCGAAGCAGCCGAATCAGCCGAACGTGGTCGATCCAGCCCGCCTTCACCCGTGAGGAAAGCCATGCTCGAGAACAACGACGCAACATCCCACCAGGCAGCCCGACCGTTACCGCGTCCCGGCAGGGACGCTTCCTGGGCCGTCGACCCGACGATCGCCGTGGACCCGACAGTCGCCGACCTGGAACGCCCTGCCGCCGCGGGCGGCCCGTACGGCCTGGGCGGGCCGGCCAGCGACGCCATCCCGGTACTGAGCGCCCGCATGCTCTTCATCTCCGGTGAGCGGGTACTCATCGCCAACCGGCGCGGGCGGTCCTGGTTCTACCTGCCGGGCGGGAACGTGGAGCCCGGCGAGAGTGTGGAGGCGGCGCTGCGCCGCACGATCCGGGAGAAGGCCGGGCTCGCGACCCACGCGCTGGACTTCGTCGGATGCGTGGAGCACACGTTCGTCGAATCCGGTCAGAGCTGGCACGAGATCAACGTCGTGTTCGCCGCGGCGCTGCCCGCGTTCGCGCAGATCGGCAGCCGGGAGGAGGCGATCGACATCAGTTCGGTCTCGGTGTCCACGCTCCACACGTTCGAGTTCCGGCCGACGTACCTGCGGACGGCCATCCTGCGTTGGCTGCGCACTCACCGGCCGTCCTGGTACGGCCCGGACGGGCTCCCCCGGACGACCGCCGGACCGCACTGAGAAAGCCGGGCCGAGTGCGTAACCACAACCGCCCCCACGGCCAGCACCGGACCGGAACCAGAGACGGGAAACCAGGGGCGGGGCGGGCCGGAAGCAGAAACAGGACAGAGCCACAACCGGGAGCGGAGGCCGAGGCCAAGGACAGGGGCCAGGGCCGAAAGGGGAATCAGGCGGGCAGAACCGCTTCGATCGCCTGGCGCAGCGCCGGGTCGTGCGGCTCCGTGCGCGGGCCGAAGCGGGCTGCGACCCTGCCGTCCGACGCGACCACGAACTTCTCGAAGTTCCAGGCGATGTCGCCGGTCCGCCCCTCCGCGTCGGCGGCCTGGGTCAGCTCGGCGTACACCGGGTCACGGCCTTCGCCGTTGACCTCGATCTTCGCACTCAGTGGGAACGTCACCCCGTAGGTCGTCGAGCAGAAGGTCGCGATCTCCTCCGCGGTGCCCGGCTCCTGCTTGCCGAACTGGTTGCTCGGAAAACCGATCACGGTGAATCCGCGGTCGGCGAGCTCCTCGTGCAGTTTCTCCAGGCCGGCGTACTGCGGGGTGAGGCCGCACCGGCTTGCCACGTTGACGACGAGCGCGGCACGTCCGTCCGCCAACGCACCAAAGGTCGTCTTCTCACCGGCAAGGGTCGTTACCGGTAGGTCACGCAGATCTGTCACGGTCCTGCCTTTCCTCGGATGCTGAAGGTTTCGCTGGGTTCTGTGATCCCGGTCACCCGGCGGCGGATTACCGGTGCACGTCATTTTCGGACGACATGACGTACCTCTGCGTGCAAGCCGGCCGCCGCCGGTTCTGTTCCGTACCGGCATGAAACGGCCTCCTGGCCAATCGGTGCCATCCCTCGCCCGACGGGGTAGGTAGAAGAAGATCCCATCACAGGATGTACGTTGTTCAGCATCCGTTATGAATTCCGATCTACTGTTGGCGCCATGACGCCCAGCCGGGCAGCTACCGCGACGGCAGCCCCCGCAAGGGCGACGGTCGACGGCAGCGCCGTCGCCACCGCACAGCCAGCAGCTATCTCACCACGGCAGGTCCCACGTCCGCTGCTGCCAGGCCTGCCTGATGAGCAGATGGTGAGCACGCTCGCACTTTCCGGAATGCTGCGCCCCCGTCTGCGGATGGGCTGGCTGCGCCATCCCTGGACGCTGGTCGTGGTCGCCCTCGCCGTTCCGACGGCCGTCATGCTGGTCATGCGGTTCCGGACAGAGGTCGGGGCAAGACTGTCGAGCGTCCCCGTGCCGACCTGGCCGTGGCTGATGGCGTGCGGGCTTGCCTCGTCCTGCTTCTTCCTGGCCAACGGTCTGGCCCTGCGGGCGGCCAGTGGGCTGCCCCTGCGGCTGCGCACGGCGGTGGCGGTGCAACTGGCCGCGGCGGCGGCCAACCGGGTGCTGCCGGCGGGCCTGGGCGCGATCGCCGTGAACATCCGCTATCTGGAACGTCAGAAGCTGACCTGCTCGGCCTGCCTGAGCGCGGTGGCCGCAGTCAAGATTGTTTTCGCCCTGGCCCACGTGGGCGGGATCGCGCTCACCGCCGCGCTGGTCGGCGGTTCGGGCACGCAGGACGCGGTGATCGCGCCCATCAGGTCGGTCACGGCGAGCGTCGGCTCCGGACCCGCCCTCGGCGGTGTCGCGCTGTGCCTGGTCGGCTGTGTCATGGCCGGCCTGCACCCCCGCATCCGCGGCCGGCTCGGGCCGGCGCTGCGCGGCGCGGGCCAGCATCTGGCGCTGCTCGCACGCTCCCCCCGGCGCACCGCCGTGCTGCTGCTGTCGGCCGCGGCCACCAAGGTGACACAGATCGTGGCGCTGGCCACCTGCGTCTGGGCGTTCGGCGGCTCCGTATCGCTACTGTCGGTAGCGACCATCTATCTGGTGGGCGCGGTGGTGGCCGGCGCGGTACCCACCGCGGGCAACATCGGCGCGCTCGAGCCCGCCCTCGCCATCGGCCTCACCGCCGCCGGCGGCGACGCCGTGTCCATGTTCGCGGCCGTCCTGGTGTACCGGCTGATCAGCTACTGGCTTCCTGTCCTCCCCGGCATCGCCGCCCTGACCGTCCTGCGCCGCCGCGGCATCCTGTAGACCGCTGCCCGCGCGGCACAGCTCTGCCCGGGAGGGCCGCCGGCCGGGCCGTCGGACGAGGCCCGGCCCGCGAGCAGGAAACGAGTAGGAAAAGGGCTTGTCAGCCGGTGCCGAGGCCCTTGGCGACGCGGGCGCCGAGGTCCGGGTCGACCTGGCGCCAGTACTCGACCACCCGGCGCTGGACCTCCGACGTGACGTCCTGGGACGCGTGGCCGACGATGTTCGAGACCAGATGCTCCCGATCGATATCGGACATCACGTCGCGGTACAGCGACCCGGCCTGGCCGAAGTCGTCGTCGTCGCGGCGCGGCGTGTACGCCGCCCGGACGAAGTCGCCGTCGGCCCGCCAGACCGCGTCCTCGCCGTACCGGGCCGTGTCCGCCCTGGGGCCGCCGTAGCTGTTCGGCGCGTACACCGGGTCGTGGGACGGCTGGTAGCGCATGGCGCCGTCCTTGTTGTAGGAGTGCACCGGCACCTTCGGACGGTTGATCGGTAGCTGCAGGTAGTTCGGGCCGATCCGGTAACGATGCGTGTCCGGGTAGGAGAACAGCCGGCCGAGCAGCATCTTGTCCGGGCTCGAGCCGATGCCGGGCACCAGGTTCGCCGGCTCGAACGCCGCCTGCTCGACCTCGGCGAAGTAGTCCTCGGGGTTGCGGTCGAGAACCATCCGCCCGATCGTGATCGGCGGGTAGTCCCCGTGCGGCCAGACCTTGGTCAGGTCGAACGGGTTGAACCGGTAGGTGGCGGCGTCCGCGAACGGCATGATCTGTACCTCCAGCCGCCAGGCCGGACGGTCGCCCCGCTGGATCGACGACGCCAGGTCCCGGAGGTGGAAGTCCGGGTCCACGGAGACGACCGCCTTCGCCTCGGCGTCGGTGAAGTTGTCGATGCCCTGCTCGGTCTTGAAGTGGTATTTCACCCAGAACCGCTCGTGCGCCTCGTTCACCCACATGAACGTGTGGCTGCCGTAACCGTTCATGTTCCGCCAGCTGCGCGGCGTCCCGCGGTCGCTCATCAGGATGAGCACCTGATGGGCAGACTCGGGGGACAACGTCCAGAAATCCCACTGCATGTTGTTGTCACGCAGATGGGTGTCGGACCGCCGCTTCTGGGAGTGGATGAAGTCGGAGAACTTGCTCGGGTCCCGAACGAAGAAGATCGGCGTGTTGTTGCCGACCAGGTCGTAGTTGCCGTCCTCGGTGTAGAACTTGATGGCGAAACCACGCGGATCACGAACCGTGTCGGCGCTGCCGAGCTCACCCGCGACGGTGGAGAACCGGATGAACACGTCGGTGCGCCTGCCCACCTCGGAAAGAAAGGCTGCCTTCGTGTACGGGGTGACGTCCGCGGTCACCTCGAAATAGCCGTGCGCACCGCCGCCCTTGGCGTGAACGACCCGTTCCGGCACCCGTTCCCGGTTGAACTGGGCCATCTTCTGGATCAGGTAGTGATCCTGGAGCAGCAACGGACCGTTCGGGCCGACAGACAGGGAGTGTTCGTCGCTCGGTGCCGGGATACCCGCGTCGGTCGTGGTTACAGGTGGTCGAGAGTCAGTCATCAAAAACTCACTCCTGTTGTCTTCTGTCGTCGCGTCCCGGCTGTCGGTGGGACGGGTCCCTGCCGACGGCCGGGCGGCTCGCGCCGGATTCGGACTCCCGGGGTCCTACCCGCCCGTGCCCGCCGGAAAGTCGACGGATGTCAGCTGTCGGTTCTCCCGGCGTGGCCGGGACATCAGCCGCGTGGCCGGGAGGTCAGCTCTCCCGCACGCTCGGAACGGCCCGCCGCGGCCGCGTCCCGGCAGGCGCGCTGCCGTCGGCACCGGCGTCGGCACCGGCGTCACCAGCGGTGTCGGCATCGGCGTTGGCCCTGGCTCCGGAGCCGCCCCCAACGTCGGCGATGGCCCTGGCCTGGCAGTCGGCGCAGATCCCCCAGAAGGTCACCTCGGCCTCGTCGATGACGAAACCATGGTCGTCCGACGGCGACAGGCACGGCCGCGCGCCGATCACGCAGTCGACGTCGTAGACGGCCGTGCACACCCGGCAGACGAGATGGTGATGGTTGTCACCGACCCGCAGTTCGAACCGGGCCGGATGGCCCGCCGGTTCGAACCGGCGCACCAGCCCGGCGGCGGCGAGCACGTCCAGGTTGTCGTACACGGCCTGCAGCGACAGCGAGCCGAGCCGGGCACGGGCGCCCTGAGCGATCGTCTCCACGCTCAGGTGCGCGCCTTCGGCCAGGGACGCGAGCACCGCCAGCCGAGGCGCGGTCACCCGCAGCCCGGCCGAGCGCAGTTGCCCGGCGGCGTCCTCACTGTTCACACCGGCCAGCCTTCGCCGCTGTCTGGAACAAGTCAAGTCTACGAATACGTCAAAGCCGGGTCCCCGAGCTGGACGGGCATTCCGTCGCCCACCGGTCGCCGGCTGGGTACAAGCGGCGAAAATCTCGGGCAACATGGGCGGCCGACCATCCATATATGGGATCCCACAAGCATGGACGGTACCGGTGAACAAAGCGGCGGGCGACGGCTCGTCGAAAGCACGGACGGCCGGAAACCCCCGGCCAGCAGACACCACGACGACAGCGGGAAGCGCGGGAACTCGGGCGGGCCGGCAACCCGGACGGCGCGGGAGAACGCGCTCGGGGCGGGCGGACACGAAGCACAGCGGTCCGCACAGAACGGCCGGCACGGAGAACCGGCCCAGAACAGTCGGCACAGCACGGCTTCAGGCCCGCACTGGCCGTCACCCGGCCGGTACGGTCGCTATCGGCAGAATATTGACAAAAACAGGCGAAAGTCCACTTTTCTAGCACTGGATGGCATTACGGAATTACAGCATTACGGCATACGGTGTGGGCGGGCGGACGGGCACTGCCCGACCCTCGCGGAATGCCGTAGAACGTCACAGAACGCGGGCACGGCGGCGCCTGCGGCGGCGAACGCTGACGAACAGCACCAGCACGCCGCTCCCGACGGCGGCCACCCTGTCCCACCGGACGACGCGCTGCACGACCGGACCCGTGTCAAGCCCGGCGGCCAGCTCACGCCTGTCGGCCGGCGTGCCGTAACCGTTGCCGGCGACGCTGGAGTCCGCGGTGATGGCGGGCAGGCCACCGAAGCCACTCGTGATCACCTTCTGGCGCAGCTCGGCGACCCTGCCTCTGATCTGCTCGCCGGTCCGCTCCGCGACCCTTCTGGGACTCACGAGCTCGGCGATGGCGTCCAAGGTGACCGCGAGCTCGGCGCGGGTATTCTCGATCTGCTGCTGAATCGCAGCCGGGTCCTGCGGCACCGATGTCGCCCTTTCCTCCACGCGCGATGACTGCCTGGGTATATCTGCTGGATCTTCACCGGCGCTTCCTGAACGTACCACGTCGGCTTCGCCGGACCGGCAACGCTGTCGTCAGCAGCACGGCGTTGTGGTCAATGGCGTTGTCGTCGACCCGAACAGAACGCCACCGTCGAGACCTCCTCCACATCCCAGGATGGCCGTTCAGGCGTACCAGAATATCCACCGGAACATGCCGGATATAACATGAATCACACCATATGACGACCATGAGCGACGACATCGACGCCGGGAGACGCCGGGAGACGCCGGGAGACGCCGGGAGACGCCGGGATCTACGACAGGATCTACGACAGGATCTACGACAGGATCTACGACAGGATCTAATGACAATCGTGCCAGAAGGGCCGCCCGGACGCGCGGCAAAACAGCGGTCGAGCGGCCGAGCTCACCCGCGCCGGGCCACCGTCCCCACGCCATCGGAGATCGTTGCCGAAGAAGCCGGTCGCGTACCTTCGTAGACGGCTGTCCCGCGTCACCGAAGATCGCGACAGGGCTCGGCCGGGCAGCGGTCACGCCGGCACGCACGGGCGGATGCCAGCGGATGCCGGTGACTCACCGGTGACTCACCGCCGGGAGCACCCGCTCCAGGCGGCACCGGCACATGCGATTGTTCCACTGATGGCCCACGATGATGGCCCACGGCCCGGGCGTCCGACACGGCCGGAGGTGGAACCGAGCCGTGGGGCTTATCCGTCAGTCCACACAAGGAGCCGTCCGGCGGTAAGGGTACGGATCGAGGAGCGAGGCCCGGGTGCGTACATCGCAAGATGCAGGAGAAGCCGTCAGCGAAGCTGTCGGCGACGACGCCGACAGTACGGCGGGTGCCCGCCCTGGTACCGATCCGCCTGGCCGAGGATCCGGCGGGGGCCGTCCGCGTCATCCTGCCCGCCGCCGCCTGTTCGCGGTACCGCTGGTGATGGCGTTCGCGCTCGTCCTGGCCGGGTGTGCGTCCGGTACCGAGTCCGCGGTCACGATCGTGGACGACTCCGGGGCAACCAACGAACTGCGTGGCACGGCGCTCGCACAACCGGTCGACAAACCCGCGCTGAACCTGGTCGACACCGCCGGCGCCCCGCTCGACCTGCGTTCCCGGACAGCAGGGAAGGTCACCCTGCTGTTCTTCGGTTACACCAACTGCCCGGACGTCTGCCCGACGACGATGGCCGACATCGCGGCGGCCCTCGACACGGTGCCGGCATCCGTCCGGTCGCGGATCGCCACGGTGTTCGTCACCACCGACCCCGAGCGGGACACCGGCGAGGTGCTCAGCCGCTGGCTGAACCAGTTCGACCCGTCCTTCATCGGTGTGCGGGGCACCCTGGCACAGATACGCGCGCAGGCGGACGCGCTCGGCATCCCGCTGGAGGATCCGGTACGTCAACCCAACGGGATCTTCACCGTCACGCATGGCACACAGGTCATGGCCTTCACCACGGACGACCGGGCCAGGGTCGTCTACCTGGCGGGCACCCAGGTCGCCGACTACGCCCACGACCTCCCAATTCTGGTCAATACGGGAAAGACCACATGAAACAATGACGAATCAGCAGACAACGACCGGAAGGACGATCGCCGGGGCCGCTGCGGCCAGCTCACGGGTACCGCTGGTGCTGGCCACCGTCTCCACGCTTCTACGCCTCGGGCTGGCGGGGCTCTGGCTCGCCGCCGGCCTGGTCAAGATCGGCGACCCGCAGGGGATGGTGCGGTCGGTCCGGGCCTTCCGCATCCTGCCCGAGGGGCTCGTGCACCCGGTCGCCTACGCCGTCCCGTTCGTGGAGATCGCGCTCGGCCTGCTGCTGCTCGTCGGGCTGGCGGTGCAGGTGAGCGCCGCCGTCTCCACGCTGCTGCTCGCCGTCTACATCGCGGCGATCGCCTCGGCCGCCGCGCGGGGCCTGCGCATCGACTGCGGCTGCTTCTCCACCGGCGGGGACCTCACCGCCGGCGCGCCCACCCACTACACCGGGGAGATCATCCGGGACGGCCTGCTGCTCGCCGCGAGCGTCCTGGTGGTCTGCCTGCCAGCCGGTGCGCTCACCGTCGACCGCCTCCTCGAACGAGGCACGCGCCCACCGGCCGTCGAGGGGCCGCAGGCAGTGCGGCCATGATCGAAATATGCCGCCGCAGGCCCATGTCATCGAGCCGTCGCAGGACTTCGGAGAACTGATGAGTACCGCGTCCAGGAAGAGCAGGAAGAACCGGTCGGGCGGGAAGCGGGGCGGAAACCCGGCCGGGAGGCCGGCCGGCGCGCGGTCGGGTGGCTCCGCCGCGCAGCAGCCCGGGCCCACCCAGAACGACACAGGGCGGGACGAGGCCCAGGACGACACGAGGCAGGCCGGAAACGACGTCCGCCGGAACCGGAACGACACCCAGCGGGACGATCGCCGGCGGGAGAAGGCGGCCCAGGCCCGGGCCGCCGAAGCCGCCCGCGCGCGGAGGCGGCAACGGGCCATCATCGGATCGGTGGTCGTGGCCCTGCTCGCGGTGGCCGCGCTGATCGGCGTCGCCGTCCAGAGCAACCGGACGGAATCCGCGCCGGTGGTGCTGCCGGTGACCGCGACCGGCACCGACAACGGGATCGTCGTCGGCCGGGCGGACGCCCCCGTCGCCGTGGACTTCTACGAGGACTTCCAGTGCCCGGTCTGCCAGGAGCTGGAGAGCACGCTCGGCCCGAACATCCAGCAGATGATCAGTGACGGACGGATCAGGGCCGTCTATCACATGATGTCCTTCCTCGGGCCGGAGTCCGTCCGGGCTGCGAACGCCGCCGCGGCCGCCGCACAGGAAGGAAAATTCAAGGAATACCACGACGTTCTCTACGCCAACCAGCCGCCCGAGCACAGCGGCGGATATCAGAACGACGCGCTGACGGCATTCGGCGCCAGGATGGGCCTGACATCCCCGGCGTTCATCGAGGCGGTGCGTAACGGCACCTACAACGGCTATGTCGCGAAAGTCGAGGACGACGCGTCCAAACGCGGTGTGACCGGCACCCCGACCGTGCTCGTCAACGGCCGGCAACTGTCCCCGCAGGCTCTGACCCCTCAGGGCTTCACCGCCGCGGTGACCAGCGCCGCCGCTCCCGCACCGGCAGCCACCGGCTGACCGATCCTCGGGTGGCCACGATGCGGCAGATCGTGGCCACCCGAGGTGAGATAGCGACTATGAATGCCGCCCAGTGGGACCGCCGGCATGCCGGCACCGGCCTGCTGTGGACCGCCGAGCCGAACCAGGTCGTGATCGAACATCTCGCCGGGCTCACCCCGGGACGCGCCCTGGACCTCGCCTGCGGCGAGGGCCGCAACGCCGTCTGGCTCGCCACCCAGGGCTGGCGGGTCACCGGCGTGGACTTCTCCCAGGTCGCGATCCGCAAGGCACGTGAGCTCTCCCGCCGCTTCGACGTGACACCGGAGTGGATCCACGCCGACGTCATGGCCTGGACGCCGCGACCGGCGTCCTACGAGCTGATCACCATCTGCTACCTGCACCTGGCACCCGAGCAGCGGCGGGACGTGCTGCGCTGCGCGGCCGACGCGATCGTCCCGGGCGGGACGCTGCTGGTCATCGGGCACGACCGGGCGAACCTGCGGCACGGGAACGTCACCCCCGCCGACCCCGAGCTCCTGTTCGACGCCGACGAGCTGCTGACGGAGCTGGCCGCCGGCCCGCCTCTGCGGATCAGCCGGGCCGGCCGTGTTCGCAGCCCGCTGCGGACCGACAATCACAGACACCCGGCGGTCGACACCCTGCTGGTGGGGCGTCGACCCGGCCCGATGTCCACCCATCCGGCGCTCGTCGAGCCGGCGGCGGGGGCGGCGGGCGCGGGCGCGAACGCGAGCGCGAACGGTTCTGCCGCGCACGCCCTGTCACTGTCGGTGGGTGGCTTCATCGTCGTCCACCGGATGCCGACGGTGGCGGAGCTGCGCCGGCTGCGTACCGCCGGCGGTCTGCCCGACCCCGGCCCCGAGGCGGCGGAGGACGCCATCGACGGCAGCCTCGCCGGCCTGTGTGTGGAGGCCGCGGACGAGCCAGGCCGGGCGGTGGGCTGCGGCCGGATCGTCGGGGACGGCCGGACCTTCCTGGTCATCATGGACGTCGTGATCGACCCGATGGTGTACGCCGACGCCGACGCCGATGCGGACGTCGACCTGGCCATTCTGATCATAAACGAGCTGCGCAGATGGGCCGCCGGCCAGGTGGATCCGGCCGCGTTCGTGGGTGTGGCCACGCTCGCGGGCGTCGAGCCGCTGGGCAGCCCGCCCTGACAG
>NZ_CAAAFS010000102.1:0-6556 GCF_900634755.1 Protofrankia symbiont of Coriaria myrtifolia | reverse complement strand
GGACACTAGCGGAACAACGGCCCTCGTGACAGTCGCCAAAGTGACATGGCGCACGTGCCGTAAGCCCCTTCACACACGGCAGCCGGTCAGGCAGCCTGGGTATGGGAAACCTCGGGTGCGCCGGAGCAGGCTGTGGCAGGCGGCGTACGGCGCATCCGATCCGACGACGACCCGGACTGGGTGCTCCCGGCCGTCCCGGAGGTACCTGTCGGCGTGACCGCGATCTACGGGCGGGACCGCGGTCACTGACGACAGCCCTCCGCCCCACCGACACCACTCGGCCCGCTGACGGCACCGGCGAGATCCCCCAGCACAACCCCAGCCTGTGGGCTGATATGGGCCGTCTGGACGGTCCATGGCCAGCGGTCGCTACCCTGTAGCTGGCGGTACGTGATACCTGCGGCACCTACCTTGTGGTACGCCGTACCTGGCAGCACGTGCGCGGGAGTGGCGGAATGGCAGACGCAGCAGACTTAGGATCTGCCGCCTTCGGGCGTGGGGGTTCAAGTCCCCCCTCCCGCACCAGCCGGGCCGAGCAGCCATTTCCCTTTGTTTGCAGAGGTCAGCCCACCTTTCGATCATCAGGCGACTGCTCCGCCGTGTCCGGCGGTGTCCGATCGTGTCCAGCGCTGTCCGGCGAGTCGCGGCACATGCGCGGCACAGCGTCCGCTCCCGTGCCGCCGCCGGGGCCATCCGCCCGGGTGAGGCCCAGAGCTGTCTCGATCCGGCGGAGCTGGGTGTCGACGTCCCCGTCGATGCACTTCGCGTACACCCGGTAGAGCACCGCCACGGAGTGGCCGGCCCACTCCGCGACCTGGCTGCCCTGGACCATCCCGTTCAGCCACGTCGACACACAGGCGTGACGGAGGTCGTACGGCGTCGCCGCGAGCGGCGAGGCAACTTGCTCCGGTGTGAGCGCGGCAGTGCGAGCAGCCTTCCAGATCCGGCCGTAGGTGTTGGACCGGACAGGTCCACCGCGGGGAGATCGGAACACCTTGCCGTCCTGGCCGGGCGGGTAGTCCGCGAGGTGGGCGCGTAGGAGCGCGACGAGCGGCGGGGGGATCGGTACCCGCCGGGTGTCGCCCTTCGCGCGGTGCTTGAGCTCCCTCGGTTCCCGCTTCCCTGAGTCCGTCCATCGCGCGCCCGTCTCTGGGTCCGCCCCGTCAAGGATGAACCATCCCCACTCGTCATCCGTGGCCGGTAGCACGATGTCGGCCGGAGCCAGGTCATTGCATTCCTCCGGCCGCAGGCCCGAGTAGTACATGCAGGCGAAGAACGCGGCCAACCTGGCTCCCGTCTTGCCCTGCGCGGCGACAGCGGCGAGGAGGCGGCGGGCCTGGTCGTGGTTGCAGACGACGCGCCTGTCGACGACTCCGCCGCTGTTGCGCACCGGCCGCCGCTTGATCTGGTCGACCGGGTTGAAGGGGAGCCGCTTGCGTTCCACCGCGTACTCCAGGCAGGAGTAGAAGGCCGACCGCTTCCGGGCGACCGTGGCCGGTGCGGCCGGCCTTCCGTCGATTCTCTTGCTGATCAGGTCAAGTCCGCGGCGAACCAGCTCGTTCTCGGTATCGCCAAGATCGGTGATCGGGATCGTGTTCTTCTCCAGCCAGGCGACTGTCTCCGCGATGTTCTGGGGCGGCTCGGGGGACGCTGGGTCTCCCCCCTTCTTCGACGTGACCGGGAGTCGGCTGCGGGCATCGAAGGCCCAGGTGTAGAGGGCTTTGCGGAGAAGCGCCGCCCGGGGACGGCCCGGCGCGTCCGGTCGGATGAATGCCGGGGTGATGTGCGCGAGGGCTTCAGCGGTGTTCTTGCGGTGTCCAGGCGAGGCAGCGGCCCACATGGAGTCCACGAACTCCACCGCGTGGGAGTACCAGGTGTCGACCTGTATGCCCGGTTCGGACGGTGCTGTCTTTACCCCTCGCTTACCGGCCTTTCTCTTCGCGTATTCGGCATCCATGGTCACCGGCCAGCCGGTCGCCACATCGAACGCGACGCCTTCCTTCATCGCGGTCATGAGCTTCGAGCGGAAGGAAGAGGCCAGTCCGGAAGTGGTGAACGACTCGCCCTTCTCCTGGCCGGTCACCTCCCAGCGAACCCGGTAGGTGGTGTACTTTGCCCGCTTGGTCTTGCGGGTCTTCCACAGCCGCACGTCGTAGGAGAGTTGACGCGGCTCTGGGACGGTCGTCATTCAGCGTCCCGATGAGCAGCTTTCCAAGCCTCCAACGCGGATCTCTCGACTCGCACCTTTCGTGATGGCAGGGTGATGCACTTGGGCGCCAGCCCCTTGGTACGCCATTCATAGAACGTTGACCGGGGGATCCGAAGCTCGGCGCAGACCTCATCAATCGTCAGCATCGATTCGGCGTGGTCCTTGCTCGCGAGGGCCTGGGTGCGCGACGCACGGGCGGGCATGATGTTGGTGCTCCTTTGGTAGCGGCTGGTGGGGCTGCTCCGGCGTGCGTGCTTGGCGGCGTGTACCGGAGTCGCGGTCTGGAAGCCCGGTCTGTGTGGACGCGGGCGCCGATTTGTTCGGCGGAGAACGACCGCTCGTGTCGCGCCTGATCGTGATGTTCATGACAGCTCTCGACCGGCCGGCACGGCGATCAGTGGATGACAGGTCGGGCAGCGGCGGGCGCGGCCGTCGTCGAGTTCGAACAGCCGTGTCGACTCGTTGCAGATGCCGCACCAGGGCGGCCGGGCGACGGCAGGCGCGCTGCCGGTGGTCGGCGGGTCCGGCAGGTCGGTCAGCCGGGTCCGCAGCACCGCATACGGCGAGCGGACCCCGCCCGGGTTGGCCCCGAGGGTTTCGCGCAGCCCAGATGGTGTCCAGCCGGCCGCGAGCGCGGTAGTGACCAGCGGGGCCAGCCGGGTCCGCTGCCGGGGCGTCAACCGCCATGATGATCCGAGCCTGGTCAGCACCCCGGCCGTGTCGGAGCGCGCCGGATGTGTGTCCCCGGCCGGCTCTCTCTCCCCGCTCGCGACCGGCGGCATCTGATCATTGAAAGATCCTCCACCTCCGTCCACAGGTCTGCCGTCGTTCACCGGCGGGGCGGCTCGCGCGGGTGGTGGAGGTTCAAGGACGTTCAAGGACGTTCGGGTGACAGAGCTGTGACACCCCTCCCCTGACAGAGCTGTGTCAGGGGAGGGGTGACGCAGTTGTGACGGGGGAGGCAGATTGACGCCCCCGTCAGGCTGCCGGGGGTCAGCCCGCTTCGGTGGCCCGTTGTCCACAGGGGTCGAGGCTGGTTCGGTTGTGCCGTTTGTCACGACGGTGTACCTGTTCGCCCCGCCCCGGCCCGCGGCCGTTTCGACCAGCAGGTGTCCGCCTGCTACCAGCCGGCGGATCACCCGCTGTACCGTCCGTGGGGCCAGCCGGGTTTTGTGGGCCAGGGTCGCCACGGACGGCCAGGCGTTCCCGCCGTCGTCGTCCGCGGTATCCGCGATCGCGAGCAGCACCAGCCGTTCGTTACCGGCGGTCGGCGAGGACCCCCACACCCACGTCATCACCTTGACGCTCACCGGCCTGCCTGCCCGCCCGTGTCCGGGGTGGGGATGCGGATGTCGAGGTAGACCCGGACCAGCCGGGACCGGCCGCGGTCCGGGTAGGTGTCGGAGACTGCGACGACGTCGAGCACGGACGCGATGGCCTCGGCCGCGGTGCGGCATTCGTCCTCGGTGCCGTGCAGACGGATCTTCACAGGGCGCCTGCCTTCGACCGGGTGGCACCGAGGGCGGCTACGACCCGTTCGGCGGGGAGTCGTGCCGCCATCACCGGCCTCCGGTGGGTCGTTCGTGTGGCAGGCGGGGTGCGGGCTGGATGGTCAGGTAGCCGGGGTTGCTGGTGGCGGTGGTCAGGTCGACCACGTCTCGGATGCGAATGTCCGGTGACTGGCTGGCAGTCCGCTGCGGCAGCGGGAGGAGGTCGCCGAGCTGGGCGTCGACGGCGGCCGCCAGCCGGTTGGTGGCGTCCCGGGCGTCTACGCCGGCGGTGTCGGCGAACACGAGGACGGCGACGCGGTGGATGGGCAGAGCGGTGCTCATCGACTGGTCTCCGGTCGACGGCCCGGGCGGGGGAACAGCAGCCGGCCGGCGGTGTAGGGCTGGGACCAGGCGGCGACGGCCCGGGCGACCACGTCCATCCGGATCCGGGTGTTGCCCCGGCCTTGGTGGACTTGTCCGGCGAGGCCGGCGACCCGGTCAGCGACCTCGGCGAGGGCGCCGGCCTTGTCCCCCACGTAGTGGAGGTTGGCGTCGGCGAGGCCGATGAGCAGGATCCGGCCGGTGTAGTCGACCAGGGAGACGAGGGCTTCGGCGAGCCGAGTTTCGGCGGGGGTCATTGCCCCCGATGCCGGCTGACGCATGGAACGGTCCTTCCGGTAGGAGAATGCGGCTGGTGATGAATGGCTGTCCGGGTGGTGGACGTGGCGGCGTGCACCCGGATCGGAAATGCAACGATCAGATCGGTGTCATGCGTTGATTTCTCCTTCTGCTGTTCCCCAGACAGCGATTGCGGTGTGGGTTTGCTTGAGAAGGGCCAGAACCTGGGAGCGGGTGCGGGTGGGATGGTCGTTCCAGGCCGCGAGGTATTCGCCGGCGTCCATCAGGGTCGGGTTACCGCCGAGCTCGAAGGCGAGCTCGTCTTCGGCGTCGCAGAGCGCCTGCAATGCGGCGGGATTGTCGGGCAGCTCGTAGGGATGGCTGCCGGCGGCCAGGCGCAGTGCGCCGGACAGGTCGACCGCGCCGGTGGTCTCGTCAACATAGTCACCGCGGTGCCAGCCGCGGGCGGCCAACTCGGCGCGGGCGCCGGTGAGCAGGCCAGCGACTCGCCGTGCCCTGGTCTCCGGGGTGAGGGTGGTCATGCGATCTCCTGGGAGATGTCGCGCTGGTCAACGACCAGCCGCAGAGAGTAAGAGGTGGTCCCGGTGCGGCGGCGCTGTGGCAGATGGCCGCCGCACCGGGGGGTGGGGTCAGTGGGCGGAAGCGAGGACCAACCGGCGGGCCGCGCATACCGCCGGGCTGTCCGCCGGGGCTGGACGCTGCTCAGGGCAGCCACGGGCCTGCTCGAGCCGCAACCTCGCGACCAGTTGGATCAGCTCGGGCGGGGTGCTGTCGGTGGTGGTTCCGTGTCCCCGGGCACTCACCGGCTGCCGCCGGCGGTGCGGGTGGCGAGGGTGTGGGCGGCCTCGTCGGCGGTGACCGCGACCACGGCCGCGGTCAGAACGGCCAGCAGCGCGTGGCCGCGAAGCCGGGCCAGGACGGTGTGCAGGGCGGGCATGATGGTGCTGCTCCTCTCGTGTACTGCGGGTGGGGTGGTCCCGGCGCGGCGGCGGTGCTGCCAGGCGTGGACGCCACGCCGGGACGGCTTCAGGTGCGGGGCGGGAGGCTGGTCACGCACCGAGTGCAGATCAGCCCGTGGTAGGGGCCGTGCACAGGGCAGGTGCTGACGTTGGTCGGGTTCTGGTCCCCGACCGCGTGGACAGGTAGGGCGGGCACGTCCTCTCCTGTTCTGTCAGATGATGTAGCTCGGGTGACGGGCGTCGGTGATGATGCAGGCGTGGTCGAATGCCGGCCGGAATCCCGCGGCCGGGGCTGCGGACGGAGGTCAGGTGGTGACGGTGACGGTGGCGCTCCACGTGATCGCGGCGCCGCCGGCAGGGGTGTAGGTGCCGGTGATCTGCCCGTCGAGGCCGGTGAGGACCGTGTGGGTACCGCCGTCCGGGTCGGGGGTGAGGTCGTGCAGGGCGTCGTCGATGGCGTCGATGACGGCGTCGGGCACGACCCCCGCCCGCAGGATCTCGGCATGGTCGAACGCCAGACCCTCGTGCAGGGCTCGCTCGACAGGCACCCAGTCGGCGGCGGCCGCGTCGTCGCCGGCGACCGGCTCCCACCCGGTGGGGGCCCACGTCAGATAGGCCCAGCTGGCGTACCGGCCGCGCGGGTCGCGGCCGGGGGTGGCGTAGACGCCGACCAGGCGCAGCTCGACGATGTTGAGGCCGGTCTCCTCCGCCAGCTCCCGGCGGGCGGCGTCCTTGGGGGTCTCGCCGGCGTCGATGTGGCCGCCGGGAAGTGCCCACATCCCGGTGTAGGGCGGCCAGCCGCGGCGGATCAACAGCACGTGGAGGATGCCGTCGCGTTCGGACAGGGCGATGACGTCGGCGGTCAGCCGCGCGGTCTCGTGGGTGTCGGTCATCTCGATGCCTCTCGGTTGTGAGGGTGGAACAGGGGATGGCGAGTCGGGGCGGGGCGCGTGGGCGGGCAGTGGGTGTCATGCGGACTGCTTGGGGATGGGGATCCACTGGCCGTGGATCGGCTTGGCGGCCAGGCCGGCGGCGGCCAGGTCGGTGAGGACCTCGTGGACGCGGGAGCTGCCCACTCCGGCCTGGTCAGCGAGGTCTTTGGGACGGGAGACACCCGCGGTGAGGAGCTGGTAGATACGAGCGCCGGCGGGGGTGTCCAGGACTGCCGGCCGGGTCGCGGGCTGCCCGCTGTCCGCCTGCTGCGGCCCGGTGGTGGGGGGCGGCGGGCCGCAGCAGGCGGACAGCGGGCAGCCCGCGAC
>NZ_CAAAFS010000101.1:0-3782 GCF_900634755.1 Protofrankia symbiont of Coriaria myrtifolia | reverse complement strand
GGCCAGGTGGCACATGAACCGGCCCTGCGCGGTGATCGCGTCGGCGGGGTTCCAGACCGAAGCGACCCCGTCCCCGTCCCCGTCCGTCGCCCACGTGCGCCAGGTGGACGGCATGAACTGGGCGATCCCCTGTGCCCCGGCAACGGAGACCGCGCGGGGGTTGAACCCGGACTCCTGGGACAACTGCGCGGCCAGCAGCGCCGGGGTGATCTCCGGGCAGAGCGACCCGGCCCGGGTGATCCACGGCCGGTAGGCGGCGGGGACCGGAGCACCCGGCGCCAGCGGCCCGCCCGCCGGCGGGCCGGGCAACAGGGCCGGGACCAGCCCGGCGACCACCGCCAGCGCCACCGCCAGCGCCGCCGCCAGCAGCCCGGCGGCGACCAGCCGGCGCAGCCACAGCGCCAGCAGCAGACCGGCGGCGAGCGCGACGACCGTCCAGCCGCCGTGCGGCAGGCCGGTCACAGCACGATCCAGACGATCGTGGCCAGCGCCGCCGCGGCGGCGAGCCGGCCCGGGCGCTGCACCAGCCACGCCGCCACATACAGGACGACCGAGACCGGGATCGCGACCAGGGCGCAGTAGACCTGCCCGGCCCGCCGCCAGCCGGTGGCCTCCGGCGCGCACCAGTCGCCGTCGCGGGCGTAGCGGACCAGCGCCGCCGGTTCGGCCGGCGGCTCCGACCAGACCGAGGGCAGCTCCCCGATCGCGACATCCCACAGCCGGCGGGCCGCGCGCATCCGGGTCTCGGTCGGCATCTCGCCGAAGGTCTCGTCCCCGTCCGCGGGCGTGGAGTCGATCCGCGGGGCCTCGATCAGCTCCGTGCCCGGCGGTGTCTCGTCGCCGCCCACCGCGTGCTCCTCGTCGTCCTCGTCGTCCTGGGCGGGTGGGGTCGGATCGGGCCGGTGGTCGTCTCGCTGCGGGCGGGTGTCGCGCAGCTGCCAGCGGCCCGCCGCCGGATCCCAGACGGCGTCAAGGACCAGCCGGCTGGTGTTGGGGATGGCGCCGGGGGCGTTCGGAGCGCAGGGGACGAACCCCAGCCCCTCATCACCGCGGTCCTGGACCCACCAGCCGAACTCGACGCACTCCGCGACACCCCAGAAGAACCCGGTCCACACGTCCCGGCCGCAGTCCCCGTCATGGTCGGCGCCGAACGCGCACATGAGCCGCTGCCCACCGGTTCGGAGGCACTGCGCCTGGTCGCATCCCTCCTCGTGGGCGAGGCCAACCCCGGCCCCGCAGTCCGGGCACACCGGGGAGAACCAGCACTCCTCTGTATGGGCGCCGCCCGGGGTCCGGCAGAACGGGCAGAGCTGGCGGCTCACCACGACCACCCCCCACGGGGGTCACCGACCGCCAGCGGGCAGCGGCCGGTTAGACTCATCGCCGTCTCGCGCGTGCGCGTACGCACACGTGGGCACGCGCGGTGTCCCCTCCTGCCGCGGCAGCCGGCCGATCCTCCACCGTCCACTGGACGATCCACCGGACGATCACTCCTCGTGTTCATCGGGTCCTCCCATGCAGGCGGGCGACGACCTCGGTGATCTGCCGGACCAGGGCGTCGACCTCCCGCTCCGCCTGGACAGGCGGTACGTCGGCCAGGGCCCCGCGCAGGTAATCGACCGCGACACCGAGGCGATCGGCCGGCCGGCGGGCGCTCCCCAACCGGGCCAGGAACATCCGCTGCCGCCGCTGCTGGCGGGCGGCGATCCGACCGTCACCAGCCGGCCGCCGCCGCTGGCGGGTGGCCGTCGGGCTAGGCATCAGCCACCCCCGCCACAGCCGGGGTGGAGACGGGGGCGACCTCGGCTGCTTCGGCGCGGGCCGCCTTCAGCTCCCGCAGCACCGCCCGGCCGTAGTTCCGGGTCCCGAACTGCCGGTCAAGATCCGCACCTGAGATCTTCACTCCGGCGTCGATCTGGGCTGTCGCCCACGCCTTCATCGCGGCCCGCTGCGACCCAGCCGTCTCGGCCTTCCCGGACCGAGACGGCCGAGACGTATCCGAGCGAGATGTCTCGGCCGTCTCGGAGGCGGTGAGAGTCGACGTCTCGGCCGCGACCGAGCGAGACGTCTCGCCCGAGACGGGCGCGGTGAGAGCCGGTGTTTCTGTCGGCCACACCGGCGCCTCGAACGTCTCTCGCGACGTCTCGATCTCCTCGGCCGACGTCTCCTGCGGGCTTTCCCGCTGCGCCTCGATCTCCGCGACCGCGTCAACGAGACGAGACAGCGCCTGTTGGCGTACCGGATCCGCAGCCGGGTCGGTCACCGTCAGCACGTGCCGGCGCCACTGCCCGATCTCGCGGAACGGGTCCAACAGCACCCGGATGGGACGCAGCAGCGGGACCGGCGCCGGTGGGGCCGCTCCGCGGCGCTGGAGGACCTGCTTCCGGATCTCGCCCAACAGCACCTCGAACGCGACCGCCGCCATCACCGGGATCGCGACAGCGACGATCACCGTGGTCAGGTCGTGGCCTGAGCGGCGCCAGGCGTAAATACCGTTGGACGCCGAGGACGCCGCCACCGCCAGCGCGGTGCCCAACCGGGCCACGGTCGCCGGCCGGCCGTCCAACGCCGCGGAGAACGCGACAGCGGCCATGGCCACCGGCAGCCCGTCCGCGACCGCGGGCAGCAGATAGCCGTGGTGGAACCCCAGGCTCTCCGCGAACCGGCTCTGATGGTCATACGACCACACCGCCCCGGCCGCCCACACCCCAGCGATCAACACCAGGGAGACGATCAGCGGCCAGGACACCTTCGAGCTCTCGGCCGGCTCCTGGCCGTTCTCATGCGGCATCACGCCGCCGGCACCACGTCGTCAGCCCGGCCGGTGACGCCGGCAGGCACAGGCACGGATTCGGCCAGGCTGCGCAGGGCGTACCAGTGCGGAGCCACAGCGCGCCGTTCGGCCGCGGTCAGCCCGCCCCACACCCCGTCCGGGGCGTACAGGGCGGAGATCGGGTCGTCCCCGGCGCCGGTGTCGGCCGCCGTGTCCGGAGCCAGCGCCACCGCCAGGCAGGCAGCCCGTACCGGGCAGGCCGCGCATACCGCCCGTGCCGCCGTGACCTGCGCGGCTACCGCCGGGCCGGTCTCACCCGCGGGGAAGAACAACTCCGGATCGGCGTCCCAGCACGGACGCCGATCCGCCTGCACAAGAGCTTGCAACGCGGGCAGATCCCACGCCGGCAGCGTCAGCAGCCCGGCGACCGCGTCCGTGATCGAAAATTTGGCGGTCATCCCGTACCGCCGAACCTCTGGATGTCCATCTGCTCCAGCACGTCGTGGGCGGACGCGAGTTCGGCGGCGACCGCGGCCGTCAGGAGCTCCACAACCCCGTGCATCGACACGGACGGGTGGACGTCCGCGAGCGCCTCCCCGGCGACGCGTGCCTCCTCGGGCGAGGTGTGCAGCCCAGCGGTGTATCGGCTGCCCCCGACCTCGATGACCGGGGCGAACAGCGGGGGAAGAGGGGCACCGGGTTCCGCGCAAGCCGGCAGCGTCAGCCGGCCCGCAGCACCCATCACCACGGGCCCGGTCCGAGAGCCGATGCCGGTCATCACTTGCCGCCCGCGCGGCGCCGGAGCTCTTCGGCGATCCGCTTGACCTCGGCGACGGTCGCGTCGGCGAGGTTGTCAGCGCCGGGAATGGACGAAACAGGGTTGCTCATGACGACGTCTGCCTTTCGGTGCGGCTGGCGGAGAGGTGAGGGATCCCGGTGTGGTGCATGGCGGCGTGACACACCGGAGATCCGGACGGGTCGAATCGGGTTTGACAGGGATGGGTGGGTG